>NZ_KV827816.1:595675-675613 GCF_001836235.1 Bacillus sp. HMSC036E02
TAACGGGCAGTAAGACCCCCACTGATTAAAAGTTTCACTTTATTAAAACGATTCGTATGTAACAAACTCACTAATCGGCTTTCGATATCCTCGTGGGCGAGTTTTAGTCGTATCACTTTTTCCTATCGTAATCATTAAAACAGGTACTATATGCTCCGGCATATTCAATTCACTTTGTACTGCTTTTTCATCGAAACCAATCATTGGACATGTATCATAGCCATAATATTTAGCTGCGTACATAAAAGTCATCGCGCTTAACGAAGCATTTCTAATCGCTTCATCCTCCATGAAACGCTCTCCTTTTCCTTCATATAAACCTTTCGTTTGCCTAATTGTATCTTCATATTCACATTCATCAATCATTTTTAAAACTTTCATACCGAAGTAAATATTTTCAACATTTTGGTATGCTTTTTTATCACCACAAACGAGCACTACCGCTGATGCACTCGATACTTTATATTGACCGAAAGCTAATTCTTTTAATCTTTCTTTTCGCTCTTGATCACGAATTACAACATAATGTGTGTGCTGCAAATTATAGCAAGATGGAGAAAGCTTAGTTAACTCAAATATTTTTTTAAAATCCTCATCAGGGATTTCTATACCTTGTATAAATTTCATTGCAGAACGTCTAGCAATTGCTAATTCTTCAAAGTTCACCATATATCCTCCTCGATAACTGTAAATTTAAATATATATTAATTTATACAAATAGATAAATCAAATAAAAACACTTTAAATCCGAATAATAATTATGATTAACAGCAAAAAAGACAAAAAGCTGAAACAATTAGTTCATACGAAATTCACACGAATCTATTACTATAGAAACTGTACATAGTGAACTTATTAACAATCACGTTTATTTATATAAAATCTTACTCGAAAGGAGTTGAAAGTATGAAAACTAAATATCGCTTTATGATCTCATCATTTGCTGCTTGCGCTTATATGATTTGGTATTTAGTATAATAACGACCTCACTTGCAAATAGGAAAAGGTGTGTATATAAATGGAATATAATCAATCAACAGTTAACTACTGGAAAGCTTTTGTATTACCATATACATTTGCTTTAGAAGAGTTAAAAACTAAATTTGAAATTATGAACCGGGAAGCTCAATTTCTAGAGGATTACAACCCGTTTGAACATATAAAAACAAGACTAAAACAACCTGAAAGTATTATTAAAAAACTAGAGCGCAAAAGCTTATTACCAACAGTTGAAAATGCTCAAACACATTTACAAGATATTATTGGTATTCGTATTACATGTTGCTTCGTAGAAGATATCTATCATTTGAAAGAAGTCATTCAAAAACGCGAGGATATGGAAGTCATAGAAGTAAAAGATTATATCGCTAACCCAAAACGAAACGGATATAAAAGTTTACACATGATCATTAAATACCCTTTGTCACTAAATTCTGGTACAAAAGATGTATTTGCAGAAATTCAGTTACGTACACTGGCAATGGACTTTTGGGCAAGTTTAGAACACAAACTTTATTATAAATATGAAGGAAAAATACCGGAGTATTTAAAAGATGAACTACATGATGCAGCAATGAAAGCTGAAGATCTGGATAATAAAATGGCCACAATTCGTCAAGATATTGATGATATTGAGGCATGTTCAAATCAAATTATGCTACCACTATAAAAAAAGGTTCTCGCCAATGAGAACCTTTTTTATATCATTTTTTGGAAGTACGACTCCACACTTATTAAAGTTTCACGTTATTTTTTCTCTATTGTTCGAACCTCTTCAATCTTCCATTTACCCTCTTCTTTTCCAAGGGCATACTGTACTTTCTTTTGAAGAGTAATACTGTCGTCTACTTCCTTTTCTTTCGTTTCAACAATAACATACCCTACTTTACTAACTTTCATATCTATATGTTCCAATTCAATTTTCTTATTTCCCTTTTGAAATGCGGCTTCTTTTTGTGTTTTTAAGTCCTCAGCACTAGGCATCTTCTTTGAAAATAACTCCATATGTTCTGCAAGATTTTTTTCATTGGTCGTTCGCACAAATGTATGAATAACATCTTGAATAGATTTCTCTTCTTCTTTTGTTATTTGTACCTTTTCCTCAGTTTTTTTAGTAGTAGATTTTTGTGCTACATTATTCTCTTCTTGTTGACATCCAACTAGTAATACTACAAATGCTAGAAGGAATCTTAATTTCGCAAATATTTTTTTCATATTTCCAACTCCTAAAAAGAAAAGCGAGGCAGTTCGCCTCACTTTCGCTCTTAATTAGCGTCTTCCTTTATTCGGATCACCACCGCCAACAATATCAAAGACACGTTTCGCTATATTTGTATTCTCTTGAACGCCAGAGAACAAGTATTTACCTGGACCAAATGCATACACGTTCACATCTTCCCCTGTATGTCCACCTGTTGTCCAGCCTGTAACCGAGCGCTTATTGAAAATATCTTCAATTGCATTATCAATCTTTGTTACATCTTTTGACGGAGCTATATCATTTACAGCTTGAATTTCTTCTGGAGTTAATTGTAAATCAATATACTTTTTCAATGTTTCTTCTACATTTGCACCTTTTGCAATCTCATTTGCCATAAAGTCTGGTGTGCGTTTTGCAGCTTTAATTGGATCTACTTTAAAGTTATACTCGCCATTGGCACCTAAAGATAAGCCACCCGTAGCGTGATCTGCCGTTGCAACAACTAACGTATTTTTATCTTTTTTCGCAAACTCAATCGCTGCTTTGAAAGCTTTTTCGAAGTCTTCCATTTCACTCATTGCACCAACAATATCATTATCATGTCCAGCCCAGTCGATTTGACTTCCTTCCACCATTAAGAAGAAACCATTTTTATTTTTGTTCAAACGCTCAATTGCTGCATTAGTCATTTCTTCTAATGAAGGTGTTTTCTCATTGCGGTCAATCATTTTATCTAATCCACCTGGTGCAAATAAACCAAGAATTTGATCATTTTTATCATTTAACAATTGATCTCGATCCGTTACATAGCTATAACCAGATTTCTTAAACTCTTCTGTAAGATTACGATCTTTTCTAACAAAGTTCTTTACGCCGCCGCCAAGCATAACATCTACCTTATGCTTCCCTTTAATTTTCTCATCAAAATAATCATTTGCAATTGCGTCCATATTTTTACGGCTAATGTCATGCGCACCGAAAGCAGCTGGTGTTGCATGTGTAATTTCAGAAGTTGCAACGAGTCCCGTTGATTTCCCTTTTTCTTTCGCTTGCTCAAGAACTGTTTTCACTTCCGCTTTATCATTATCAACTGCAATTGCAGCATTATATGTTTTAATTCCTGCTGACATAGCTGTTGCTGCCGATGCAGAGTCTGTAATATTTTCATGTTCATCTTCTGGGTATGTTTTTTGTGTTCCTACAAGATGCTTATCAAATTCTGTAGATTCCATTTCAAAGGTTTTTGGATTATCTTTCATATAACGGTGAGCCGTCATATATGAAGGGCCCATACCATCCCCAATTAATACGATAACATTTTTAATCTTTGCATTGCTTCCGTTCTCATCTGCATTAACCTCACTAGAACGAGTAAAATTCCATGTTGCTACCGAAGTAACTGCTAATGATGCCACAACTGCAAATGGCCATGCTTTTTTCACAAACTTTTTCACTGTCTTGTCCCCCTAATTAGGTTATTCATTTCCCACTATCAAATTTAATGGAAGACTATTAAGAGAAAATTAGCTGTATGTAAATTTTTTGTTAACTTATGTAAATATCAGTTATAATTTGTATAAGTTTGTCTTTTTGTATCAATCATTCCGCCCTTTACAATTTAAATATAAACAAGTTGGATTTCATTTAACGTAAATCTCTTTTTTTACATTTTGACTCTATGTTTATGAAAATAAATAGAAATGCGGTGAGCCTTTATGAAAATAGTAAAGCTAAATGAATCTTTTATTTTTGAATTACTTAATCTTTGCAAATCTGTTGGATGGTTACACGATGAAATTTTTATGAAAAAACAATTCGAAATGTATCTTTCTATCGGCACACTTGTAGGTTACATTCATGAAAACAAACTCATTGCGACTGGAGGAGTATTTCCCTTTACAAGTAACTTCGCTTCCATTGGTATGTTAATCGTTCACCCTAATTTTCAAGGACGCGGAATAGGGCGCATGTTGCTAAATCATTGCTTGGAACAAATTCATCCAAAACAACCCATTGCACTTATTGCGACAAAAGCTGGCGAACCTCTATACACATCATGCGGATTTCAAACAGCAACAACGATTCATCGTTTTGAAAAGCAAACTATTAAGACGTACCCTTCTCACTTACAACAAGTACAAGAAGAAGACCTTATATCTGTTACTTCTCTGGATCAAATTGCAACTGGTATGAATCGTTCTCTACTTTACTCTTTGCTATTACCAAGGGCCGTACACTCTTTTAAAATTGAAAGAAATAACTGTATAGAAGCTTTTTCATTATGCATACAAAAGGGCAATATATTATGTATCAATCCACTTATCGCCAAGCAAGAAGAAGATGCTATCCAATTATTAAAAAAGATATGTGAATGTTGGAATGGTATAGTACGAATTGATGTTCCACACTCACAATTTACATTTCGTCAATTTCTTCAAACAGAAAATTTCCAAGAAACGCTCCTTTCACCTCTTATGATAAAAAATGGTAGCCAACTTCCTGGAAATCGTAATATGCTATTTGCTATGATAGATACAGCGTTATGTTAGAAAGGAGACACCTAATTGAAGCGATTTAGCTATTTTATGGTAGGTTGTCTTACTCTTACACTATTAGTAGGATGTAGTGCAGCAGAAAAGCCAGTAGAACAAGTAAAACAAGTTAAAAATACAATTACAGCGAAACTAGCTACCGAGGAAAAAATGGTAGAAATAGATGGTCAAACCATTTACTTTAAAAAGATTGGTAATGAAAAACCACCTTTACTTATGATTCATGGCTTTGGAGGGTCATCAGATGGTTTTCAAAAGATTTACTCCGATCTAGCAAAAGATCATACAATTATTTCTGTAGATGCTTTAGGATTCGGGCGCTCATCTAAGCCAATGGATTTTTATTATTCTTTTCCAACTCATGCAAATTTGTATTATAAATTAATGAAAAAACTAGGGTATGATTCATTCGCAATACTGGGGCATTCCATGGGGGGAGAAATTTCTCTAAATTTAACATATTTATATCCTGAAGCAGTTACTCACCTTATTTTAACTGATGCTACAGGTGGCCCTCATACATTCGTTAATAAACAAGGCTCACCAAAACCACAATTGTCGACTGATTTAAATGCCGTTTCTTCTATTACAGATTATGATGAAAGCAAAGTGAAATTCAAACGTAATGATGAAGAGCATTATAATAAAATGAAATTATGGCCTAGACGTCTTAAAATTAATGCAAATGAAATAAAACAGCCAACTTTAATTATATGGGGCAGAAATGATAGTAGCGTTTCCTGGAAAGAAGGAGAAACGTATCATCAATTCTTAAAAAATAGCACTTTACATATTATTGAAAAAGGTTATCATGCACCATTTCGCCAAGAACCACAAGAATTTGTCGGGTATGTAAAAGATTTCTTTAAGAACAATCCGATTAAAGTTGAAAAATAACATAAACGGGTATCTCAAAATGAGATACCCGTTTTCATATATTAAGCAGCTTGCTTTTGGCGTTTTGGAGTTTTTGATCCTAATACTTTCGGGATAACGAAGCCATCCATTCCAAATTTCCCAGCGTTCATACCGGAAACAAGAACAAACATAGATAAGATAACCATCTCAGGGTTCACACCAATTGACCCACTAAACATATAGGAAAAGTTCATTACAAGACCAAAAAAGACCGCTGTTTTTGTTAAACAGCCTACAATTAAACCAATTCCGACTAAAATTTCTCCCCATGTTACAAGTGTATTAAACAAATCTACATTTGGAATTGCAAATTCTTGTAAGAATGATGCCCACCAAGATTGAACAGCCGGTTGTGCACCTTTAGATTTTTCAATTGCCCCTTGCAAATAACCTGTTGCATCGAATCCTTTTCCTTGTAGTTTACCTATTCCAGCCATTAACCATGTGTAACCAAGATATACTCGAATTACTGCTAATGCAAAAGAAACTGCTTTGTTTTCTCTTAAAAATTGAATAACCATATCTTCCTCCTAAAGTTGTAATTAAGTTAGTTACAGATAATATAATAACATTAGTTACTTATTTTTCAAACGTTAATTATGAATAATCTGTGACATGCGTATGAAACATTAAAAACTAACGTTTATATAGTAACTTTTATTACCTGTAAAAACTTGAACATATCATACCACAAGTGATAACCATTTTCATTGAAAAAAATGTAAAAAAAATGTGAGTTAAATGTGAAACACGTTTATTCGAATATAGAATAAACGTGTTTCACACTAATTATAGAATCGAAATGTATGTGTCTCCTCATCAATTAAACTCGCTTCTTGAAACGCTTCTTCTAACGTTTTCCCATGGTTAATAACCCCATAAAATAAGCGTATAGTAAACATAAGTGCTGCATTTCCATCTACATAATCAATCGATCCAATATATGATTTCGCACCACTATGTAAAAAAGATTTTGCTAGATTTTGCTCCCCTAACGTACACCCGCTATTTACAATATGTGTATTATGCAATTTTGCATATTTATAAATTTCTTCTGTACCAAAATACCCTCTCGGTTCATCTTGTTCATATACTTCTTCGCCTAACTCTTCCATGACAAACTTCCCTTCTTCACCATGAAAGCAAAAAATAATATAATTAATATTGTTAAATAAGTTCTTTCCAGAAAGAACTTCCACAAAATCTTTCGGTCTACCAATCCAATATGTCACAACCCTTGCACCAAAATATTCAAGAGATGCTCGGATTGATTGCGCCTCTAAATCCGAATTAAAACCAACTACTAATGCAATATTCAACATACAACCCCCATCCTATAATCAGCCCTTATCAATCAGAATTTTATGGGATAAATCCATTTCATATATGCCCGTTTCTTTCAAAAAATCTGATCTAGTTAAAACGACTTTCTGTAAATATTGCCTATATGCTGTAATTGTTCCATCGTGAGATACAATGCAAATTCTTTCAGCACCCAGTTCATAACACCAAAGAAGAAATTTATCTACTATTTGCTGAAAACTATTCTCTGAAATAGTGTTTATACCTTCCTTCCATAACTGATTATTTGAGCTTTTCTCTATCGAAAAATGCGGAAATAACTTTGTTATCATTCCCTGATCTACTATATAATCGCACGGTAATGTTTTCGCTCCTTCTCGATAAGGAAAAATACGTGGGGATACATATGGATGGACTAGTTTTTGACAAGCAACTTTCGCACTCCATATTGTCGCCGTTTGCAAAGTTCTAAGTGTAGGACTAGCAATTAATATATCCGTCTCTTGCAATGGCACATTGCATTGAAGTAATTTAGCTTGAGCCTTTCCTACTCTCGTCAATGGTGGGTCAAACACTTGTAAACTTTCTGGTAAATCCGTTGTATGTTCACCTTCACCATGCCGAACAAAAACGATTTTCATATTCAGCCTCCTCTTACTATAAAATCCTCACACATATTTCTTCCCTATTGCATTCTTTATTCCTGCTGTATAAAAACCGATATGTAAAAAACATTTGACACTAATCTTTGTAAAATATTACAATATTACATGTAAAATACTTTTTACACCGAAAGGAGAATTACATATATGAAATGGATAATTGTCTTTATTGGAATGATTGTATGGGGATATATAAACGGCTTCTTTAGTAGTGATCAAACTGCTAATCCCTGGATTACAGATGATGAACGTGAAACAAAAATTAAACAAAAAGCAATTACGGCAAGCTGGTCCGGTGTTTTTATGTTTTGTCCCATTAGCCTCTTAAATAAATGGTTAGGTTTAAGCACAAACGATAAATCACCGTACTTACCAGACCCTATCGCAGCTATTTTAAAGGAAAATGTAGAGTTACAAGTTTTACTCATGCTATTTGTTATGTATGGAATATTTTACTTACATTATCGAAGAAAATTAAGTGCCTAACTTCTAACTCATGATTATCCTCCTAAATGGTTATAGTAATTAGGACGAAATGAAAGGAGCGATAGAAAAATGAGTAACTCGAATGAATTTTTAGATACACTACATGAAAAACAAGCAAAAGATGAACAAAATAGAAAGCGCCAAGGGAACGGAAACCCAGCGAAAAAAAAGCCAAATAAAACGCATAAATAGCAATAAAAAACTGCCTAAAATGATCTTTTAGGCAGTTTTTTATTGTTATTTCACCGAGATGACATTTTCCCAATTCCATTTCTCATAATACCACGCTGGTACATCTATATTTTCAATCCACTTCTTTTCCTGTTTCCCATCTTTATGAGCAAGCCATACATCCGCTTTCTTACGGTCTGAACGTATCCAAATTAATTGATTACTCTTCTTCATGAAGATCGGGTGGTAATCCCCTTGCCTGTTCTTTTTCTTTGTGATTTGATGCTGTGCATTACTTGTACTATCGACCTCATACAAAGATGGTAGTGGCCTTTTTTCTGGTGGAGTTTCTATCCCTGCCTCCTTTGCTCGTGAAACGATAATTACTCTATCGTTCTTCCATACAAAATCCCAATCAACATATCCTTTCGGCGTAAATATGTTCTGCTGAAGTGCTGGCAATTCCTTTACTTTTAAATGCTTATTTTCTAATGCAACTCTTCCGCTCCCTTCAATATAAGCTAATATATTTTTTGATGGTGCCCATTGAAACCATTGTGCGTTTAGTAACATTTGATCTACTTTTTCAAACCGACTGCCATCTGCACGAACTAAGCAAAGCGTATTACTATCAGCTGACCATGAAGCTGTCGGTACTGCTAAAAATGAAATCCACTTTTGATCTGGTGACCACTTAAAGCCACTTGCTACTAGCGCTAGGAAATCATCATGTTCATTTGGCAATGCATACAAATGCTTCATTTTGTGAGGATTCATATGTGCATCTTTTTGCACTTCATATAGCTGAGCCCCTGTCCATCCTGTTGGAAGTAAGTGCGCTTCAGAGGATACAAGAAAGTTCTTTCCATCGGGGTACCATTCATAATCCCCTACACCAGCCGATACATTTTCAAAATCTGCATTCTTTTTTTCTACATCAAATGTATTTAATGTACCTGTAAATATAAATGCAATTATATTTTCTGTTGGTGACCATTGATAATTCGATGCTTCTGAGTGAAACGGCGTAACTTTCTTTCCATCTTTCAGCCGATATAACTCAAGAATATTTTGTTTCTTCCCTTTTACATATGCCAGCCATTCTCCATCATGTGACCACTTTGGCCCTGTTATGTTCTCTCCTTTTGTAAGTTGTTTTTCTTTCCCCTCAACTTTAATCCAAAGGTTATGATGACGAATAAAAGCAACTTTCACACTATTATTTTCTGCGCTAGTAATAGTGATAGAACACAAAAACATAAACAACACTACACTACCACTTACTATTAGCCTTTTCATACCATCACTCCATTTCCCTCATAGCATTCCTCACTTTCTTCCTACAATATGTGAAAAATATCGATTCGACATAATCAGAAAAAATTTCCCAAGAAATTTTCAATTCATAGAGGATTGGTATGAATTATGTCGAAAGTATAGTTTAGCCAACATTTATATTTATAAGTTATAACTAAAATGTAAGATTTTATTTCTGAATATTGGCGCTTTTTATCAGGGGGGAGTATCAATGAAAAAAACTACATCTACACTATTAAGCATGGCGCTTGTCTTTTCTAGTTTTGGAGCTTTAAGCGCTCATGCTGAATCACTACAAAAGGAGAAGCAATTTAGTCCATAATTAAAAACAACGATTGAACAGTGGAGAGAACATAAAATTGCTCAAAATGTTGAAACGAAAACAACAAAAGAAATATCAGTAATTGTAGAATTGCAACATGCACCTCTCGCTGCTCAAAGTAATATTCAGCATGCTCCAGATTTACAAAATAGTAATGCTCAGTCTTATCATGCTGAGCTAAAAAAAGCACAAGAAGATACGACTAAGAAAATAAAAGAAAAAGCACCTGGTGCAAAAATTAAAGAAGTGTATAATACGTTATTTTCCGGATTCTCTATTTCAGTTCCTGGAGATCAAATTACCTCTCTTGCCTCTTTACCTGAAGTAAAAGCAGTCTATCCGAACTTAACATATAAATTGCATGAAACATCAAAAAGTACTACTAACGAAGAAGCACCAAATATCGGTGGACCGACAATTGGTGCACCTGAAGCGTGGAATTTAAAAGATCCATCTGGCAAACCGCTTGATGGAAAAGGCATGAAAGTAGCCATTATCGACTCTGGCGTAGACTATACACACCCTGACTTAAAGGCAAATTATATCGGTGGATATGACACGGTTGATGAAGATAGCGATCCAATGGATGGTAACGTACATGGTACTCATGTAGCTGGAATTATTGCGGGTAATGGAAAAATTAAAGGCGTTGCTCCAAACGCTTCTATTCTAGCCTATCGTGTAATGAATGACGGTGGAACTGGTACAACAGATGATATTATCCAAGGGATTGAGCGAGCGATTCAAGATGGTGCGGATGTGTTAAACCTCTCCCTTGGGCAAGATTTAAATGTACCTGATCAGCCTGTAACATTAACGTTAGAACGAGCAGCGAAACTTGGTGTTACTACTGTCGTTTCAAATGGAAATGACGGACCAAAACCTTGGTCTGTTGATGCTCCCGGTAACGCAAGTAGTGTCATTTCTGTTGGAGCATCTACGGTTTCTATCCCGTTTCCAACATTCCAAGTAGCTGGTTCCAGCAAAACATATCAAGGGTTACCGTTATCAAAATCCGATTTTCCAATAGGAAATGATTCCCCTCTTGTATATGTTGGTTATGGCAATCCAAGTGATTATGCAAAACAAGATGTGAAAGGGAAATTCGCACTTATTTTACAAGGTACTTCTAGTACATTAGTAAAAGCAGAACAAGCGAAGCAAGCTGGGGCACTTGGTGTGTTATTAATCTCTAACGAAAAAGAAATTAATATGGTGCCGGAATATTTTTCACGTGAACATCTGGCTATCCCAGTAATGCAATTATCAAATACAAATGGGGAAGAATTAAAAACTTTAATCACAAAACGAAAGAAAAATATAAAAATTGGACAACCAAAGCAAACAGAACTTATCGGTAACTTTAGTTCAAGAGGACCATCACAAGGAAGTTGGCTAATAAAGCCTGATGTTGTTGCACCTGGAGTACAAATTACTAGTACAGTACCGCGAGGCGGCTATGAATCGCATAACGGAACAAGTATGGCTGCTCCGCAAGTAGCTGGAGCGGTTGCCCTCTTGCGTCAAATGCATCCGGATTGGACGACAGAACAATTGAAAGCGGCTCTTGCTAACAATGCAAAAACATTACATGATGTCAATGAAAATACATACCCTGTTATGGCACAAGGATCTGGTTTAATTAACATTCCGAAAGCAGCTCAAACAAATGTATTAGTAAAACCTAACAATGTCAGCTTTGGTCTTATTAAGCCAAATAGCGGAAAAGTAAAACTGACGCAAAATGTTACATTACAAAACCTTTCTAGTAAAAAGAAAAGTTTTTCAACTCGTGTGGAATTACTAGATGCCAACACAAAAACAAAAGTAAAAGCTTCTGTCCCTTCATCGATTAGCATACAACCGAATAGTAGTACCGAAAAACCATTTACTATCACGGTAGATAGCTCACTACCACAAGGTGTGTATACTGGAAATGTATATGTAAAAGAACAAGGGGCAAAAGAAGAAATTCGAATTCCATTCACATTTAGTATCGATCCTAAAGATTATAAACGTATCGATGGACTTGAAATTATTAATTCTACTTTTAGCCCAAATGGCGACCACGTACTAGATGATAATCTCATCAACTACTATTTAGTTGCGCCTGTGGATGATGTAACATTACATGCAAATTTAGTTACGAAAGAACGTGTAACGTATCAAGGGATTATCCATCAAGCTAAAAATGCAACTCCTGGATACAAACCTTTCAAATGGAATGGTACAAAAGCAGATGGCACTCCTTTAGCTGACGGGCTATATCAAATCGAAGCAGTTGCTTCTAATTCTGGTGGAGAAACAAAACAAACAGCTGCTGTATTTCTTGATCGAACTGCACCTAAGTTAACACACGAAGTTGACCAAGAAAATCTCGTAATTAGAGGAAAAGTTGATGATATTCTACTAGATTGGATGTCAGAATCTGGTTGGATAGCACCTGGTATTCCAGTGAGAATGCAATATGAAATTAACGGAAATGGTGTATGGGAACAGGCATTCCTGAACCCTTGGGAGAAAAGCTATGACATTTATTTCGATCGCACTCAATTACACGAAGAAAAAAATACTATTCACATTGTAGCAACTGATGCAGCTGGCAATACCTCTAATTTAACTGTTAATTTAGAAGTGAAATAAAGTGAAGCCTTAATCAGTAGAGATTTTGTTCATCCCCACTGATTATTAGCCTTCACCAATCGGGGGTTACGGGCAGTTATTCTCCCACCGAATTTTGAGGTAGGAATTTTACTGCTCATTAACACGGGATAAAAAATTTTTGTTGACAATTTTTTTAATATAGTTTTATAATACAAAACATAGTTTAGTTGAACGAATTATATATCGGCTTTGAAGGAATGCTAGTAGCGACTTATATCACTGTCCCAGAGAACTGATGGTTGGTGCGAATCAGTACATATACAAGCGTGAATTACAATTCTGGAGCTTCTTTCCCGTAATGCTTTTTATGCATGAAGAGAAAGACGGATCTTTCCGTTATCGTAAAGTGAGTGGTAAACAATTAGTTGTTTACAAATAGGGTGGTACCGCGATTTTTATCGTCCCTATCGGATTTTCCGATAGGGACTTTTTTGCATCCATCCTCTTACACAATTTCATATATACGCGTTGAAAGAATCGCAGTAGTATCTTATATCCCTGTTACAGAGAGCTAATGGTCGGTGGAAATTAGCACATATATAAGTATGAATTACAATTCTGGAGCTTCTTTTTCGTAGTGCTTTTATGCATGAAGGAAAAGACGGAATTTTTCCGTTATCATTAATTGAGATGTAAGTATATTTTCACTTACAAATAGGGTGGTACCGCGATTCTTTCGCCCCTATCGGATTTTCCGATAGGGGCTTTTTCTATTTATCACAGAAACATATGTTAAATAATTCCGAATCTTATGATAAAATTTTATAAGCGCTTACAAAAAATGAAAGGGGGTGATACAAGCTATACGAAATCAATATTCAATTTTATTGAAAAAAAGGAGGATGTCTAAATGACAAAGAAAACAGAAATTCCATCGCATTTAAAACCATTTGTATCCACACAACATTATGATCAATACACACCGGTGAATCACGCTGTGTGGCGTTATATTATGAGACAAAATCATAGCTTCTTAAAAGACGTTGCTCATCCAGCCTATGTGAACGGACTACAATCATCTGGTATTAATATAGATGCAATTCCAAAAGTAGAAGAAATGAATGAGTGTTTGGCACCAAGCGGCTGGGGCGCTGTAACAATTGACGGACTTATTCCTGGCGTAGCATTCTTCGATTTTCAAGGACACGGATTACTACCGATTGCAACAGATATCCGGAAAGTAGAAAATATCGAGTACACACCAGCTCCAGATATCGTACATGAAGCCGCAGGACACGCACCGATTTTACTTGATCCTACATATGCAAAATATGTGAAACGTTTTGGGCAAATTGGTGCAAAAGCTTTCTCTACAAAAGAAGAACATGATGCATTTGAAGCTGTTCGTACATTAACGATAGTAAAAGAAAGCCCTACTTCTACTCCTGATGAAGTTAAGGCTGCTGAAAATGCTGTAATTGAAAAACAAAACTTAGTTTCTGGTTTATCGGAAGCTGAACAAATTTCACGTCTTTTCTGGTGGACAGTAGAATATGGATTGATCGGAAATATAGATGATCCAAAGATATATGGTGCTGGTCTCCTTTCTTCTGTTGGCGAAAGCAAACATTGCTTAACAGACGCTGTAGAAAAGGTTCCATTCTCTATAGAGGCATGTACAAGTACAACTTATGACGTAACAAAAATGCAACCACAACTATTTGTTTGCGAATCATTTGAAGAATTAACAGAAGCACTTGAGAAATTCTCTGAAACGATGGCCTTTAAAACTGGTGGTAAAGAAGGATTAGAAAAAGCAATTCGCTCTGAGAACTATGCAACAGCTGAGCTAAATAGTGGATTACAAATTACAGGTACATTTAGTGAGACAATTGAAAACGATGCAGGTGAATTAATTTACATGCGAACAAATTCGCCAACGGCATTAGCGCTTCATAATAAACAGTTAGCGAATCATTCTACTTCTGTACACAATGACGGATTTGGAACACCGATTGGATTACTTACTGAAAATATTGCATTAGAAAATTGTACAGACGAACAACTACAATCATTAGGAATTACAATTGGAACTATCGCTGAGTTTACTTTTGCAAGTGGTATTCATGTAAAAGGAACAGTAACAGATATTGTGAAAAATGATAAGAAAATTGCTCTTATTTCCTTTATCGATTGCACAGTTACTTATAACGCCCGCGTTTTATTTGATGCTTCATGGGGCGCATTTGATATGGCTGTTGGCTCACAAATCACTTCAGTATTCCCAGGTGCCGCAGATGCTGCAGCATTCTTCCCAATGGATGAAGAAATTCAAGAAATTCCTGCTCCACTTGTGCTGAATGAACTTGAACGTATGTATCAAACAGTTCGAGATATTCGAAGTGAGGGGATTTTACACGACGCGCATATCGATCAATTAGTAGCAATCCAAGAAGTATTAAATAAATTTTATGCGAAAGAATGGTTGCTGCGCCTTGAAGTATTAGAGTTACTTTTAGAGCATAACAAAGGGCATGAAACATCTGCAGCATTACTACATCAACTTTCTACTTTCACAACTGACGAAGCTGTAACACGCCTTATTAACAATGGTCTTGCGTTACTTCCAATAAAGGATGTGAAAAATGATGCTAAGATTAACTGAAGAAGAAGTTCACGAGGAATTATTGAAGGTAGATAAATGGATGGTAAAAGATGAGAAATGGATTGAACGAAAATATATGTTTTCCGACTACTTAAAAGGAGTCGAATTTGTCTCTGAAGCCGCCAAACTATCAGAAGAACATAATCACCATCCATTTATCCTTATCCAGTATAAAGCAGTTATTATTACTTTGTCATCTTGGAATGCAAAAGGTTTAACGAAACTAGATTTTGAGCTTGCAAAACAATTTGATGAACTATTTTTACAAAACGAAAATGCAATTATAAGAAAATAAAAAAGAGAAGCCTTTTTAGGCTTCTCCTTTTATTTGGAAATGGATACAATGTCCAAATGGATCCTCGACTTGTAATATTCCATCTTTGTACGTAGCAATCTTACCAATATTTTTTAAGCTTTCACATACTTGCTCTTTTTGTTTTTCATCCGCTAATACAATTGTGAAATATTTCAAACCAACAGAACCTGGCATTTGCGGTGGTACCCCTTCACCTTGCCATGTATTTAAACCGATATGGTGATGATAGCCACCTGCTGATACGAACAACGCTCCATTACGAGCTGGGATTGTTACTTCAAAACCAAGACCATCAACATAGAAACGTTTCGCTTCCTCTAAATCAGCTACATGGAAATGAATATGCCCCATCACAGTACCAGCTGGAAATCCACTCCATGTACTTCCTTGCTGCAATAATTCTTCACCAGCTAACGGGTTACTAACAAATGGGAGCTCTCCATTCTCATCACGCCAAACTTCTTTTTGTCGATCATGATAAATTTCAATCCCGTTTCCATCTGGATCAGCTAAATAAAGAGCTTCACTAAAGTAATGATCGGCCCCGCCATGTAGTGGATATACCATTTCTACAAGATGACGAAGAACATTCGCTAAATCCTGCCTACTTGGTAATAAAATTGCGTAATGATATAACCCTGTTCTTCCTCTTTGCTTCGGAAAAGCTTCTTTCTTTTCTTCAATGATAAGAAGTGGTTCATCATTTTCATTCCCAAATGTAACGACTGCTTTTTCTTCTTTTAGCACCTTCATACTTAGTACTTCCGTATAAAACTCTAGTGATTTCTTTACATTAGATACGTATAAATGAACAACATCCAGTGTTGTATCGGGATGAAGTTGAAAACTCATCTTGTTAGCCCCCCATTTAAATTAGTTCTTCTTTGACATTTTTTCTTTTAAGAAATTATCTACAAAACCATCAGCTTTTGCAACAAATAAGTATGCACCCATTGCTAATAATGCAAGTTCTAATTCGAAACCAGGATTTTTTCCATCTCCCAATAAACCAGCTGACCATTTCACTTTTACGATTGCTCCAACCATAACAAGTGCAAATAATAATCCAATATATCTTACACCTAAACCTAGAATTAATAATAGGCCTCCAACTAATTCAAATGTTGCTACACCGTATGCAAGTCCTCCTGGTAAACCAATGCTTGTAAACCACCCTGCAATATTGTCAATTCCTGATTGGAATTTTGTTAAACCGTGCATGAAGAATGTTACCCCTAACACGATACGAATAATTAAGTTACCAATATGTTGATTCATTTCTTTCTCTCCTTTATAGTTTTCTTATACAAAACTTTTATTTACATTACAAAACATACACTAATTTTTTTTATTCGTCAATTCATTTTCACTGGGAAAAAATATATTTTTTTTGCTATGATACAAATAGTTGTTTACAAAAAGGAGCTTGATTTTATGAATATTGGTTCTGCAATACGTGAAATTCGTCAACGTAGGGGCATAACAATCGCACAAATTTGTGAGGGAACAGGTCTTTCTAAAGGATTTATGAGTCAGGTTGAAAATAATAAAACATCACCATCTATCTCAACTTTAGAAACGATCTCCAATTTTTTAAACGTTCCCCTTCCCTATTTATTGTTAGAGCAAAAAGATCGATTAAAAATTGTCAAAAAAGAAGAACGGAAATACAGTGTATACGGCAAAGATGAGCAAAGAATTGAACATGTTGCGGAGCAAGGGGGCCTTCGCCTATCTTTAGTAGAAATCCCTACTGG
Organism: Bacillus sp. HMSC036E02; assembly: GCF_001836235.1. Classification (NCBI taxonomy): domain Bacteria; kingdom Bacillati; phylum Bacillota; class Bacilli; order Caryophanales; family Bacillaceae; genus Bacillus; species Bacillus sp. HMSC036E02. Next base: position 612,948 of record NZ_KV827816.1, read on the forward strand.
ATTCCCGAAAGAAAACTCACCAAATGCCCATGAAGGGGAAGAATGTCACCTTGTATTACGCGGAAAACTAGAAGTTCAGCACGGTGAAGATATTGCAATTGTAGAAGAAGGTGATTCTTTCTCATGGAATGCATGCGTTCCTCATATTGTTCGTAATATAGGAGAAGAAACTGCATTATTACTCATCTCTAGTTATGCAGAAAATCGAAAACGTGTTTACTAAATAATAAAAAAGAAGCCTGCTAAACAGGCTTCTTTTTTATCCCCTTATAATTCCATAACTTGTCCCCACTAGTACAGTCTTTTCGTGTTGATTGCGATAAACTGACTCGATTGAAACTTTTTTATAACCTTCCATTTGCTCAACATTTGTTAAAGTTAATTCACAAGTGATTGTATCTCCTGTGAAAACTGGTCTAATAAACTCACTTACTAATTCTCTTGCTATGTAATGTAATTCTTCGCCTACTTTCGTTCCAATGCTAGCAGTCAATAAACCATGGACCATTAATCTTCCATTTTCATCATATTCCACATGGTGTCTACCTTTATCTCCGGTAATATTTGCAAATTCAAACACCTCTTCCTCAGTAAATCTTCTTTCATATTTAAATACATCCCCAACTTTTATACTCATTTTTATCCCCCTAATAATAAACAGAATTTTCTTTTATTTTATCATAAAACGATCCTCAATCCATTCTCTATTATCAAATCCTCAAAATTACCTCGCTAAACTTTTACTTTTCATTCATTTATCGGTGACCATCTCTTTTCGCGACTTGATATCCATAATACGCACATGTTCCATTTCTCGATAGCTCTCTAACTTCAAATCCACAGCTTCTATAAAAATCAAAATTGTTCGCAGAAGTATGTGCAAACCAGTCACCATGTGGTAGCTTTTGCAAACAAAGAGCGACAAGTTTCTTACCTAATCCCTTCCCTCTATATTCACATTTCACAACTAAATTTACTATGTTCGCGACCATGATTCCATCAGAAATGACTCTAACCATGGCAATCATCTCTTCTTCATCCCAAATTGTGAATGCCCATGTTGAATTTTCAAATGCTATCGTGAATTTTTCAATTTGCCAAGAAGGGATATTATCATTGCTCCAACCGGCATCTTCGAATAAAGTCTTAATTGCATATGCAGGTACACCATTCGTCCCCTCACGAATAATAAGTCCATTATGATAAATGTACATGTAATCCCTCCTTTATTTTTATATACCATTCTTCAAAAAATGCAATTAACCTTTTTTCATCCAACGCGCCTAATGGAATAAACGAGAACATCCATCCCATGAAATGAAGTTGTTTTCTCATAACTAAGCCCCGTTTTTCTAGCAACAAAGATTGAGGCGGGGTGGTCCGGATTAATAAGAGAAATCAATTTATTCATTCGTAACGCTTGGAAGCCATAGTCTCGAAATGCTGCCGCTGCTTCTCTCGCATAGCCTTTTCCCCAATACTGAGGTAATAACCAATAACCAATTTCAATTTCCTCTTTTCCATCTATCTGCTGCTTTACTAATCCTGCATGACCAATCCGTATTCCCGTTTCCTTTTCAATTAATACAAATAAACCGAGGCCGTTTTTATAGCTAGGAATTACCCACTCTTCCAAACTTTTTTTACATTGCATATATGTTTTTAAATTCCCATTTCCAATATAGCGCATTACTTTTTCGTTTCCCCATAGTGAAGCGTAGAACTGTAAATCATCCATTGTATATTTACGAATTTGTAAACGGTCTGTATGAAACATTCCTTCACTCCTTTCTACTAATTTCTTCTTAATTTCACAATCATATTTTGTATGCACAATAAGTGTTACCATTTATTATAAATGAATCAACCACATAACACAGAATATTCAATCTTATAGAAACAAAAAAAGCAGTAGACAAATATTGTCCACTGCATCCATATCATAACTAGCATAAAGAAAACTACAATTGAGGGGGGTGTAGGATTTTCAAATATACTAGATACTTATCCCGTTCTAACGGGCGGTAAACTTTCCAATTGTTTCAAGTGAAAAGTTTACCGCACATAAGAACTTCCTTCGTTCATTAAGATAGTATTGCTAAATAATCATATACACGCTTAGATTTCTCTCCACCCATTCGTGCATGTTGAAGAAGAGAAATACCATGAGGACCAGATGCGCGCAATGCTTCTGGTTGAGCTACTAAAATAGCTTGTACAACTTCTAATTCACCAAGCATAGCTGCTGCAAAAATATCCATCCGAGCACCCTTTTCTAGTAAATAAAGAGCAATATCTTTACGACCTACATGTGCCGATGCGCCTAACGCACTTTCCCAATCTGATCCACCCCAATTATAAGAGGCGTGAAGTAAGCTTGGTGATTCAACCAATAGCTCTTGTACTTTCTCTAAATCCCCGTGAGCTGCCATAACAAATTCTCTTACTAATTCAATGGTAATACGCTCTTCTGTTTGCATCGCTCTTCTCCCCTTTTAGAAATTCGTTTCGGTGTAAAAAAAGGCTTGTCACTTCCCTGAAAAATATCTACATCTATGCCAAATACATGTTGAAACATTTCATGGCATAGTACTTCTTCTGGTATACCATCATACTGAATTTTTCCTCGCTTTAATACAAGTAAACGATCGCTATATTGAGCAGCTTGGTTAATGTCATGTAAAACCATTATAATTGTCATTCCAAACTCCTCATTTAATCGTTTCACAAGTTCCATTACTTCCAACTGGTGAACGATATCTAAAAAGGTTGTTGGTTCATCCAATAATAAGACATTTGTACGTTGCGCTAGCGTCATCGCAATCCAAGCACGTTGCCGTTCCCCTCCTGATAAAGAATGTAAAAGACGATATTCATACCCTTCAAGATTTGTAACAGACAATGCCCAATCAACAATTTCTTCATCTTCTTTATTTAAGTGGCTACTCCATGATTTATGTGGACCTCTTCCGAACTCAATTAGTTCTTTCACTGTTAAATCTAATTGATGATCATGCATTTGTGGTAACATTGCTAATTGCTTCGCTACATCAGCACTCTTCATCATATGAATATTTTTCCCATCTAAAATGATGTCCCCTTCGCTTTGTTTCAGTAGCCTTGCTATTAAACGAAGCAAAGTAGATTTTCCCGATCCATTCGGACCAATTAAACTAACGATTTCTCCAGCCTTAATATGTACATTCATATTTTGCATTTGAAATCTTTCAGAGTGTGCGTAAAACACTTTGTTAACGGAAATCACTTTGTTTTCCTCCTCTATGAATTAAATATAAGAAGAACGGACCACCTAAGAAGGACAGTAAAATACCAACAGGCAATTCGATTGGGTCAAACCAACTTCGAGCTATTGCATCCGCAAAAACAAGTAATACCCCGCCGCCAAGGCATGATAAAGGTAGCAAATATCTATAATCATTTCCAACTAATAAACGTAGCATATGTGGTACGACAAGACCGACAAATCCAATAAGACCAGACACACTTACTGCAATTCCAGCTAATAATGTACTTACTACGATTAAATAAAACCGACTTTTTTCCACGTTATGTCCTAATAACTTTGCCATTTCATCTCCAAGCATTAACACTCGAATATGCTTAATACCAAAGAAAGCTAATATAATGGCGAATATTGCATAATAAATAATCATATTTAAATGTGCCCAACTTACACCACCAATACCACCCGCTAGCCACGGTAACACCGATTGTACTTTGTCACTATGTAATAACATTAATGCTGACGTTGCTGCACCAATTAATGCATTGATCGACACCCCTACTAAGATGATTCTTGAAGGTGGTGCCCCTTTTTGCCATGATAAAGCATAAATAACCATCGCTGTTATGAAAGCTCCTAAAAACGCCCCTAGTGGTAAAAAAGCTAGATGCTGTGGGAATAAAATCATGATGACAATTGCTACAAGGCCTGCCCCAGATGAAACTCCGATAATACCAGGATCTGCAAGAGGGTTTCTCATAACTCCTTGTAGCAGTGTACCAGATGCAGCTAAACATGTTCCTACTATAAACCCAATGAGCACTCTCGGTATGCGAAGATCCCATACAATTCGATGAACTGTCGAACCTTCATCTTGTATACCCGTTAGAATATCTCGTACAGAAAAGGATAAACTTCCTGCGAAAAGACCGTAAAAGAGACCTAGGATTGTTAATACAACTAAAGTAACTGCTATTATCCATCTTTTTTTCGCAAAAGGATGTTCCTTTTCTCTTACTACTTCACTACTTTCCATAGTATCATTTCCTTACATCTTGTATACTTTTATACATAAAGTCCATTGCTTCTGTAACTTTTGTACCAGGATTAGATCCAAATAAATCAGGTGGCAAAATAACTACGCGGTTTTGTTTTACTGCCTCTAAATTTTTCCACGCTTCATTTTTCATCATTTCGCCTTCGAATGCTTTTTTCACACTTTTTGGATCTCCGTGTGTAATTAAATAAATCACATCTGGATTCGCCTCAATAATACGTTCTACACTTAGCTGTGCATATTGCGGATATTCTTTCGTTTCTGGAAAATCAGAAGCAATATTTTTTCCGCCTGTTTTTTCTAAAATATCACCTGATAAAGATGTTGGTAATGCCGCTAAATAAGTTCCTGGTGCGCCATACACTAGCAATGCTTTCACATCGCTCTTTTTCTCATATTTCTTCATTTGATCATTCATTTTTTGATTAATTTCTTTTGCTTTATCTTCTTTCTTCATTACCGTTCCATATAATTCAATATTTTTTTGAATATCTTGTACAGAATTCGCAGAAGAAATGATAACTTGCGTTCCTTGTCCTTCAACCGTTGGCACATTCTTTTGGAATCCATTGTTAGCAACAAGTACATCGGGCTTTAAACTAGCAATTTGCTCAAAATTCGGTTGATGTGCATTCCCAATTACTTGTGCTTTCTTTAGCTCATCCGGAAGAGTTAATTTCGTATCCGGGCGACCTACTATTTTTCCACCTAAAGCATGAATAATATCCATGTCCCCCATACTTAATGTTGCAAAACTTTCTGGCACTTTATCGAATGTTACCTTTCTTCCTGATAGGTCGGTAATTTCGATTTTCTCTTTTCCTTTTTCTGTTTTGGTTGCAGACGCTTTTTCGTCCCCTTTGGCACTGCAACCTATTAACAAGAAAAAAATAGATAAAATCGCTGTAAATAGCGTAATAGATTTTTTCATTCCTTCACCTCTAATTGATAATGATAATCATTAACTACTATTCTACTTTAATTGATAAGGATTATCATTGTCAACACGAAAGGCATATATTTTCCTACAAAAAAACAAAAAGCGCGACAAAAAGATTTTTTCTTTTCGCTGCGCTCTAGTTAACAATATTATTCACATTCATTTTCCTCTAGCTGGTCACGCATCACTTTCACACGCTGAAAGAAAAAGAACGATAAGCTTAAAAATATAACGATGCTCCCCATCATAACAAAAAATTGGATTGTCTCTTTTGCTCCACTCGGAATCAATAAGCCAACCATTAACAATGTACTTACAGCGAGAAGCATTTGTCCAAACCGAGTATAATCTTCTATTTTTCCTTTTAATTCTTTCATTATATTCTCACTCCTCCATTTCACTGTATCATATTCTATGAAACTGAAAGACCAGTAAATACAGCCATTCTGGGAGATGTTTTCCAATAAAAAAAGAGCCGCTTTTACTGCGGCTCTTTTTTTATCATTATTCACCTTTATATGCTTCCATATAAATTTCTTTCAGCTCTGAAATAAGCGGTAACTTTGGATTAGCAGTTGTACATTGATCTTCAAAAGCTCTTTCTGCTAATACTCCAACAACCTCTTCAAATTGCTCTTTATCGACTCCTTGTCCCGCAATACTCATATTAATATTTAAGCTTTTTCCAAGCTCAATAATTGCTCGGACGAGTGATTCCACCCCTTCTGCTGCCGAACTTGCTGGAAGCCCGAGCATTCTCGCTATATGTGCATATCTTTCATCTGCCACAAAGTGCTCATATTTTGGGAACAATGCGTGTTTTCTTGGCTTAATAGCATTATAGCGGACTACGTGCGGCATTAGAATGGCATTTGCGCGTCCGTGCGGAATATGGAATTCTGGTCCAATCTTATGTGCTAAGCTGTGATTAATACCGAGGAAAGCATTTGCAAATGCCATCCCTGCAATTGCAGAAGCGTTATGCATTTTTTCTCTTGCTTCTTCATCATTTCCATCTTTATATGCTCTCGGTAAATATTTGAATACGAGATCAATAGCTTTTAATGCTAATCCATCTGTATAGTCATTTGCCATAACAGACACATACGCCTCAATTGCATGTGTCAAAACATCCATACCAGTATCTGCTGTTACATGTGGTGGTACTGTCATTACAAATTGTGGATCAACAATTGCTACATCTGGTGTTAATTCATAATCTGCGAGCGGATACTTTATATTATTTTTCTTATCTGTAATAACCGCAAATGGTGTCACTTCTGATCCCGTTCCTGATGTCGTTGGAATCGCAACAAACTGCGCCTTATTTCCTAATTCCGGATATTTACATGTACGTTTTCTTATATCTAAAAATTTCTGTTTAATGCCATAGAATGTCGTTTCTGGATGCTCATAGAATAACCACATTCCTTTTGCTGCATCCATAGCTGAACCACCACCAAGTGCGATAATTACATCTGGCTTAAAGCTTTTCATCATTTCCGCACCTTTAAAAACAGTTTCATCTGATGGATCTGGTTCGACCTCAAAGAAAACTTCAACTTTCACATCATTTGCATGCTTGTTTAAATAGTGCGCGACTGTATCGACATAGCCATGTTCAACCATTCCGGGGTCCGTTACAATAAATGCACGTGAAATGTTAGGCATATTTGCTAAATAAGCTGTAGCATGTTTTTCAAAATAAATTTTTGGTGGCAGTTTGAACCACTGCATATTCTTTTTTCTATTTGCCAGCCTTTTTATATTTAATAAATGAGTCGCTGTTACATTTTGGGAAACTGAATTCTTTCCGTATGAACCACAACCAAGTGTAAGTGATGGAATAAATCCATTATATATATCCCCTATTCCACCTTGTGATGAAGGTGCATTTACAATGAGACGGCAAGCTTTCAGACGTAACCCAAATTGCTTTTGCACATCTTTATTTGTAGAATGGATAACTGCTGAATGTCCTAAACCACCGAGGTTCAACATTTCTTCGCAATATGTAAATCCTTCTTCTAATGAATTTGCCTTCACACAAGCTAATACTGGACTCAGTTTCTCACGGGATAACGGATATGCTGCTCCGATACCTTGAATTTCAGCTACAAGCATTTTTGTATGTCCAGGAACAGTGATCCCAACTAAATCGGCAATATACTGTGCTGATTTCCCTACAATATCACTATTTACTGCACATGTATTTTCATTTATAACGAGCTTTTCTAATTTTTTTCTTTCTTCTTCTGTTACAAAGTAACAACTGTTTTCAATCATTTCTGTTTTAACATCATCATAAATTTCTTTATCGACAATGATTGCTTGTTCCGATGCACAAATCATACCGTTATCAAATGTTTTTGATAAAATTAAATCATTAACAGCTCGTTTTACATGTGCTGATTTTTCTATATAACACGGTACATTACCAGGACCAACGCCTAACGCTGGTTTTCCAGTAGAGTAAGCTGATTTCACCATACCAGCGCCTCCAGTTGCTAGAACGAGTGCTACACCATCATGGTTCATCAATTGTTTCGTCGCTTCAACAGACGGTCTTTCAATCCATTGAATACAGTGTTTTGGTGCACCAGCTTTCATCGCTGCATCATATACGGTTTTCGCTGCTGCCACAGAACATTTTTGTGCGGAAGGATGAAATGCGAAAATAATTGGATTTCTTGTTTTTATCGCAATTAACGCTTTAAACATTGTTGTCGACGTTGGATTCGTTACTGGTGTTACTCCAGCTACTACACCGACAGGTTCCGCGATTTCTATTATTTCTTCATGAGGATCTTCGTGAATAATCCCTACCGTTTTATCTTGCTTTATACTATGCCAAATATATTCAGTGGCAAAAATATTTTTAATGCATTTGTCTTCATATACACCACGGCCAGTTTCTTCAACTGCCAATTTTGCTAGCGGCATATGTTGATCAACACCTGCTAATGCCATTTCATGAACAATGTTGTCAATTTCCTCTTGTGTAAAACTTTCTAATGCTTGTAAAGCTTGTTGACCATTATTTACTAGCGTATCAATCATCTTTTTTACTTCCTGCATTTCATTTACAACTTTCTCTTTGACTACCATGTGAATTTCCTCCTATTCTACTATTACGGTCCTTATATGTCCCTGTAGGTCAAAATAAGTCCCAATTAACACAAAAAAATAGAGATGCTTTCCTACATGAATTTCATTGTTTGTGAAAATTTTCACAAGTTTGTTCGTGAGTAACGTTTCCTGAATTCAATATACATGAAATCATTTCGTTTGTGTATGTCTATTTTGTGAAATGTTTCACAAAATAGACGTAATAAAAAAACGCACTGCTAATATAGAGCAGTGCATTTTTTATTATGCTAGCGCTTGTGCTAAATCTTCAATTAAATCTTCACCATCTTCAATACCGACAGAAATACGAATTAATGTATCTGTAATTCCTAATTCTTTGCGGCGATCAGCTGGGATTGATGCATGTGTCATTTGAGATGGAATAGAAATTAAACTTTCTACCGCTCCTAAGCTTTCAGCAAGTGTAAAGTATTGTAGTTTCTCAAGTACTTTATTTAATGTTTCTTCACTATCTACATCAAATGAGATAATAGCACCAAACCCGTTTGCTTGTTCTGTTGCTAATTCGTGATTTTGATGTGATTCAAGACCTGGGTAATATACTTTATTTACTTTTGGATGATTATTTAAGAACTCAGCAATAGCACGTGAATTCGTTTCATGTTCTTCCATACGAATTCCTAATGTTTTTAAACCGCGAAGTAGTAAGAAGCTATCTTGTGGCCCAAGAATACCTCCTGTTGAGTTTTGTACAAAGTGAAGATCTTCTGCTAGTTGTGGGCTATTTACAACTACTAAACCTGCAACTACATCACTATGACCTCCTAAATATTTCGTTGCACTATGAAGCACAATATCTGCTCCTAAAGAAATCGGCGACTGCCAATATGGCGTCATGAATGTGTTATCAATAATTGTTAATAGATCTTTCTCTTTAGCAAGAGTAGATATTTTCTTAATATCAGTAATTTTTAGTAGTGGGTTCGTTGGTGTTTCCACATAAATTGCTTTCGTATTTGGACGAATCGCTTCTTCAACTTCCTCTAAGTTTGTTGTATCTACAAATGTATGCTCAATACCGAAACGGTTTAATACTTTCGTAATAACGCGGTATGTTCCGCCATAAACATCATCTGTTAAAATAACGTGGTCACCTTTTGAGAACAACATAATTGTCGCTGTAATAGCAGCCATTCCTGAACCAAATGCAAATCCAGCATGCCCATTTTCTAATACAGCAATCATTTCTTCTAAAGCTGCACGTGTTGGGTTACCTGTACGTGAATATTCATATCCTTGATGCTTACCAACTGCTTCTTGTTTGTACGTACTTGTTTGATAAATCGGTACGTTTACAGATCCAGTTGAAGGTTCTCCTATGCGAATACCATGAATTAACTTTGTCTTTGCTCTCATTTTTCATTCCCATCCTTTGTATATGTCTTTACTTAAATAGCGCTCACTGCTATCAGGAAAAATCGTTACAATATTTGTACCTGGTGCTGCCTTCTCTGCCTCCAGTAAGCTCGCATGAAATGCTGCTCCTGAAGAGCTCCCAACGAGAAGTCCTTCTTTTTGCGCTAATTCTTTCACTCGTAAAAATGCATTTCGATCAGAAATCGTATGAATTTCATCAAAATAAGATGTCTTCAAAAATGGCGGGATAAATTCCAGTCCAATTCCTTCGGTCTCATGTGAACCAGCCTTACCACCATTTAAAATAGATCCTTCTGGCTCTACGATAACTGTTTTAATATCTATATTTTTTTCTTTCAAATAAGATGCAGTCCCCATAAACGTACCGCCAGTTCCTGCTCCAGCAACAAATATGTTAATCTCTCCATTCAATGCGTCCCACAGTTCAGGTCCTAGTGTTTTAAAATATGCACGAGGATTTGCCTCATTTGCGAACTGACTTGGAGAGTATGAATTCGGTAGTTCATTTACTAACTCTTTTGCTTTAGCAATTGCACCGGTCATTCCTTGCTCAGTCGGTGTATGCACGACCGTTGCACCTAGTGCTTTCATTAATTCTTGTTTTTCAATACTAAATTTCTCTGGTACACAAACAATAACACGTAAATCATGTTCTAATGCTGCAAGTGCCAGTCCAATACCAGTATTCCCAGCAGTCGGTTCAATAATTGTTCCACCCCGGGTAACAAGCCCTTTTTCTAGCGCATCTTCGATTAATTCTCTTCCTAAACGATCCTTAACGCTTCCGCCTGGGTTATAAAATTCAAGCTTTGCAAATAAACGGACTCCTTTCGGAAGTGAAAAACGAGTAATTTCTACAATTGGTGTATGACCAATTAACTCATGAACTCCACGATATACATTCATCGTGTTCTCCCCCTTGTTTGCCAATAAAGAAAAGGCAACTGTATGTATTTTCTTTATATGAGACAGTTGCCTTTTTGTTACATTACTTTAACTCTTCTAACACTTTTACGATAAAGTTTGTAGAATGAAGAGCTGCTTGATCTAAAAACTGATCAAATGAAACATTTGATTCTTTACCAGCAATATCAGAAAGTGCGCGAATGATAACAAACGGAATTTCATATTGGTGGCATACTTGTGCAACAGCTGCTGCTTCCATTTCTACCGCATAAAGATTTTCAAATTTATCACGAATGGCTGCAACGCGGTTCGGATCACTCATAAATGAATCACCTGTTGCAATCATACCTTTTACAACTTGAATATTTTCTTCAGCCTGCATACATTTCTCAGCTAATGCAACTAACGCCTCATCAGCTTTAAATCCAGGCGGCATTCCTGGTACTTGACCATATTCATAGTTAAATGCTGTTACATCTACGTCATGGTGACGAACTTCAGTGGAAATAACTACATCACCAACGTTTAGAGAATGATGGAATCCACCAGCTGAACCAGTATTAATTACTTTTTCAGGCTTATATTTTTCTAATAAAATTGTCGTTGACATCGCTGCGTTTACTTTACCAATACCAGACTTTAACAAGATTACTTCATGCCCTGCTAATAGCCCTTTCGTAAATTCACAACCTGCAACCGTTTCTGTCTCTGCTTGTTCTAATTTATCACGTAAAATACGTACTTCTTCTTCCATTGCTCCAATTACAGCAATTCTCAATCTAATCCCTCTTTCTATTGCTTAGTTGCCTCCATTACCCAAACGAAATGATTTAATCTCGTGAACGTTACATGGAAGCCATTGTTTTCAAAAATAGTCTGCATAACTGGAATACGTGTATAGTATTCCGTTTGCAAATCGTTTGCTAACTGGTGGAAACCTCTTTGTTTTGCTGTTTCAACAGTTTTATCATATGCATCTTGATCTGCAAATATCGTATCAGCAAACACTATTTTACCACCTTTGTTTAGCAATTGACTATACTTCGCAATCGCTACATTTTTTTCATCATCTGTTAAATGATGAAATGCATAGGTGCTTACAATGGTATCAATTGAATTTGGAACTTCAAACGAAAGAAAATCACCGTCTGTAATTGAAAATTCTTTTGGCAATTTCTCTTTTGCAATCATGCGCATTTCACGCGACGGTTCTATACCGTAAACTGTGCGGCCAGCAAGTAATAATTTATTTGTTAAATTACCTGTACCGACACCAAATTCTAATACATTACCAAATGACTTGTTAACTACATCCTCTAGAATGTCCTCATAATGGGCGAAAACTTCTTTATATTGTATATCTTCGCCTTGTACAAATGAGTCGTACGTATGAGCCCACTCATCAAATAAACCATTAAATTCTGTACCCATAAAAATTCCCCTTTTTCTTATCGGTTTTATCAGTATGATATTCCCTCTTTCTAAAAATGTCAATTGAAATGTACATGGTATTTCCTTCTTTTCTTTGTTACACTATAGTTGATTACATAGGAGAGGGGCCGTCTTCATGTCATTTACCTTTGAAATGTTAGAAGATAAAGTAGAGTTTTTTGAAGCGGGAGACTTAGCTTCTTTAGAACGAAAAATTAGTGAACAAATTGATAATAATAAAGCACTTATGCTTGAAGTTCATCACATCTCACATCAAATGGTTATGGATCCTGAAAGCAAAAGACCGTATTATAGCGCGGTTGTTCATTTTAAATTAAAGAAATTGCGTTAACAAAAAAGAGAAGCTCCTAAGGAGCCTCTCTTTTTTAGTTTAGAGTTTGAACAAGTACTGGTTTCCAGCCCTCATTGTCTACCCAATCAATATTTACATAATATCTTTTCCCACTTTGCTTATCTTGAACATCACCATAAGCTTTGCTCTTTCCAGTTTTGTCTCTTCCAACAAAATGGAATACTAATTGCTCTTTCGGTACTTCAACACCTGCAGCAATTGCACTTTGCATCTCATTCCAATCTGATGAACCCTGTTTAAACGTCATCGCTGGTGATGAACCTTGTTCTGTTCCTACAGCTTTCCAAGAAGGTTTTGTATACGCCTCTTTTGCCTTAGATACAGTTTTCTCAGCTGATACTTTCTCGTTAGCTTTCGCTTCTTCTTCAGCTTTTTTCTGTTCTTCTTCAGCCTTTAGCTTCTCTTCTTCAGCTTTTTTCTTAGCTTCTGCTTGCTCTTGTTCTTTTTCTTTTTTCTTAGCAGATTCTTTATCTTCTGATTTCCCAGCTTTCTCATTCTTTGTTGTTTGTTGAGAGACTTTCTTATCAGTAGAAGATGCTTGCTCTTTCGTACTAGGAACGAACAATTGATATGCTACAATAGCTACTAATAGTAATACAATAGCGATTGCAATATTTAAAACACCGTTTTGACGACGTTTTTGTTGTTTCTGTTGGAATCTTGATCCTCCTGCCATTCTCCAAACCTCCATGCAGTTTTTCCTAATTGCTATTGTAACATTAAATCTAGAAAGGTTGAACATTTACAATGATATTTTCATGAAATGAAGACATTTCACTATAAATTGCAAGATTACTTTTCATTCTCCAATTGATAGATTGCTCCTACCATATCTTTAAAAATAGGTGTAACTTTATTCACTTTGCTATCAGTCTCTAGATCAACAACAACTAAAGCATATCTTGGATTCTCATACGGAAAATAACCTGCAAACCAGCGATTCACCCTCGTCCCTTTCCCTGTTTGCGCTGTCCCAGATTTTCCAGCGACACTTAGTGGCAACGAACGGAATGCCGTTCCTGTTCCTTTCTCCCTTGTTACAACGCCTCTTAATAACTCTTGTAATGTTTTCACTGTTTCATACGAAAGCTGTTTTCCATTTAACGTATGGCTCTCAAATGTAAAAAAATCCGCTCCATTTTTATATACTATTTTTTCAACTGCTTTCACTTCCATCTTTTCTCCATTCCTCGCAATCGTCGCCATCATATTTGCAATTGCTAGAGGTGATATACGTACATCTTTCTGTCCAATTGCTGTTTGTTCTACCGCTTTTTTACTATTTTTATTTTCTTCATTCCCCCAAATAGTAGTACCCTTTTCTTCTGGCATTTGCTCAAAATGAGGTGTATGAAATACAGAACCTTTCCATCCAACCTTTTCATTTGCTCCTAAAGCTGCTACGTATGTTTCTAGCACCGTCTTATCCTTTTGTAATAGCTCGTTACCTAACTCGGAAAATGTCCTGTTACAGCTCCTAGCAAAGCTCTCTTTAAAGTTAAGTGTACCCATCCTAACTTGCGGGTCGTTTTCACCATATAAATCTTTATTACAGTTAAATGTCCGATTAAACAAATTTACTTTTTGATCAATGACTGCAGCTGCAACTACTGTTTTAAAAACAGAGCCTGGAAAATGTGGCGTTAACATTTGATTTTCAAGTGTAGTTTTATATAAATTCTCATCCCTTACTTGTAAAGACGGCTTACTAGCCATCGCTAATATTTCATTTGTCTTTACATCAAGTAATACTAGTCCCCCCTTCTTTATTTCATTCGCTTCAATCACTTCTTCTGCTTTTTGCTGCAACTCTTTATGTAAAGTAGTTTGAATCCTAACTGGATAAAATGGATTTCCTGGTGAAGTGTATTTCGCTTGCTTTCCGAAAATTGGTTCTCCTTGCCTATCTACTTGATATAATACTTTTGCCTCTCCATCAGTCAATAGAAATTCATCAAATGATTGCTGTAATCCTGAAATACCTATCGGCGTTTGTTTTGAGATTCTTTTCAATTCTCCATATCGCTTTTGAAACTCCCTTTCGTTCTCCCCTACATCACCAATTAAATGATTTATCTCTCCAGTTTGTTTTAATCGCACTTCAGCTGCTACAATACCTAATACATGTAATTCATTTACCTTCTCCATCTGTTCTCGTGTCACTCGAAATGGAGCAGTTTCTCCTTGTAGTGTAAATGCATTTTTATTATTTTTCATTTGTCTTCTAATCTCTTGTCTCGACACACCAATGATATGCGCGATTTTCTCTAACATGTCATTTTTTATTTGTAAAAATGGAAAAATAATTAAAACAGGATATTTTTCCTCACCTATTTTTTTACCATTACGATCTATAAACTGCCCACGTCCATCGTCTACTGTAATGGATTGTGTGCGTTGCGTAACACTTTTTTCAATTAAATTTATTTTGCGATCAGTAAATGATTCTGTATCTATAATTTGAATTTGGATTAAACGACAAAGCAATACAAACATAACGCTCATAAAACAAATTAAAACAATTGTAATTCTCCGTTTTATTTTCATAAAAAACACCTCGTCTATTGTAGTTTAGACGAGGTACTATTTTATTTATACAATCTCCAAAACAAAAACAGATATTATATAAGGCTATTATTGTTTCTTTGGCTTCTCTAAAAATTTCATAAGAAGCGATCTAAATTCAGTTTCATTCACTCCAGTGTTTTTAGCAACTTCAATTACAGTGGTTGTTACATTAGCCGCTATTTTTAAATAATCCTTACTAAGATTATCCATTTCATTTCTTTTTTCTTTTGCATTCTCAACTGTTACAGAATCAATACAAGTAATCATCTTATCTACAATATGTAAATAATTATTTTGTGCATCTATTATTTTTTGAATATCATCTTTATTACTTACTTTCGATTGTTTTAAATATGTATATGCTTGATTCACTTCATCTTTTAAAATTTTATCATTATTCTTCGCCTGTTCTTGTAACATATTCTTCATATCATCTATTGTTTTTTGATCCATCGAATCTCGCAATAAATAATCTGGATTCCCAATTGCGTAATCATACTTAATCGTTACATCTTGAAATATTTTCATGACAATTGCTAATTGATACGCTACATCAAAATCATTAAATTCCTTTTTATCTTGTGGATTTTCTAAGGCTTTTGAACTCTCAGTTGCTTTAATATCCTTTTTTTCTTCTTGCTTCACTTTTTCTCCCTTTGATGATGTAGTTTCTTCATTCGTTCCGCATGCAGCAAGTCCTAATATGGAGATACTACAAACCAATCCTGTAAAGATTTTATGTTTCATAATTAGCCCCTTTTCCCTTTTAAAACCTATGGTCTCTAATTATGATATCAAAGCTTAAAGTGTTTTTTTGACATTTTTTGTCGAATCACTCTAAGGTTTACACAATTTTTTTCATTCTATAGAAAAAAAAGATTCTCCCGATAGGAGAATCTTTTTTTTATTTTACAGAGACAATCTCTACTTGCATTTCTCCGCCTGGTGTTTGGATTGTTACTTTCTCACCAATTTGCTTACCTAATAAGCTTTTTGCGATTGGAGAATCGTTAGAAATTCTTCCTTCGAATGGATCAGCTTCCGCGCTACCTACGATTGTATACGCTTCTTCATCTCCGTTTGGTAATTCTTTAAATGTTACTGTTTTACCTAATGTAACAACAGTAGATACTTCGCCAGTATCTTTAATGATAACTGCGTTACGAATCATATTTTCTAATTGTGTAATACGTCCTTCTACGAACGCTTGCTCATCTTTCGCTGCATCGTACTCAGAGTTCTCAGAAAGATCCCCGAAGCTACGTGCGATTTTAATACGTTCTACTACTTCTTTACGTCTTACTGTTTTTAATTGCTCAAGTTCGTTCTCTAGTTTTTGCTTACCCTCTTGCGTCATAGGGTATGTTTTTTCTGTTGACATATTTTCCACTCCTTTTATATACCAATCCCCTGAAAAAAAGAGGAGTTCCATATGAAAACTCCTCCGCTTCCATTGTTAGCGGAGGTTTCTAGTACCCTTGCACTAGCGGAGTTGTCACATACAACCCCGTATTTCCAATTCTTCTTTATATAAAGAAGATATGTATGGAAAGTTGATATAAATATGCCCTCACCTATATATAGATGAGGTTGCATGTTTCATTGTATTCGATAAGAAGGGAAAAAATCCCTTCCTACCGTATATCTTTTACTATGCTATTACAAATTTACTTTTTGTTCAAGAATTGTTGCAATTTTTGTCACCATAATATCAATTGCAACGTGGTTTTGTCCACCTTCAGGGATAATAATATCCGCAAATTTCTTAGAAGGCTCAATAAATTGATTGTGCATTGGACGTACAACATTTACGTACTGATCAATAACTGAATCCATCGTACGACCTCGCTCTTTAATATCACGTTGCATGCGGCGCAGAATACGAAGGTCAGCATCCGTATCAACGAATAATTTAATGTCCATTAACTCGCAAAGACGTGGGTCTTCTAAAATAAGAATTCCTTCTAAAATAATTACATCTTTCGGCTCAACCGGAATAATTTCTTCTGAACGCGTATGCAATGTATAGTCATATACAGGCTTATCAATTTGCTCATATGCAAGCAACTGCTGCAAATGTTCAATTAACAGATCATTATCAAACGCAAGCGGATGATCATAATTTGTTTTTAAACGCTCTTCCATTGGTAAATGGCTTTGATCTTTGTAATAATAATCTTGCTCTAAGATTAAAATAGAATGACCTTTAAAATGGTCAAAAATCGCTTTCGTTACACTCGTTTTACCTGATCCCGAACCACCAGCAATTCCAATTACAACAGGCTTATTCGTCCCCATTCGACTATCACTCTTTCTTATTGAAGTATGCTTTTGCGCATCATATTATTCACATACACTCGTTGATCCACTTTGAATTTCACGATTTGCAACGGATGTCTCGCTGCATCTAATTCGTTTCCATCCTCATCCCAAATTTTCTCCACCGTTTGCGTAAAGTTTTCTATTTCTGGTCCAAAGAACTCCACTTCATGTCCTGGTTTGAAATGATTACGTTGCTCAATCGTTACGATGCCCGTTTCTTCATTATAATCTAACACTAAACCAGCAAAATCATACGTTGTTTTCTTACTATGATTTCCAAACATTTGCTCTTGATGTCCTGGAACCCCTTCAAAGAATGCAGGAGCTGTATCACGATTTGCACATTTATCAAGCTCATCTAACCATTCTTGTTTAAACTCAAAGTTATCTGGATCCGCACAATACGCATCAATTACTTTACGATATACAGTTGCTACAGTCGCTACGTAATGGATTGATTTCATACGTCCTTCTACCTTTAAGCTATCGATTCCGATTTCAATCATTTTTGGAATTGATAAAATTAAATTTAAATCTTTTGGACTCATCGCAAAGTGAGCATCTCCTTCTTGGAATAGAGGAAGCTCTTTTGCATCTTTATGTTGTGATACTGTTTGAACTAAATCATAATCCCAGCGGCAAGATTGGCAACAACCACCACGATTAGAATCACGCGCTGTCATATGGTTACTTAATGTACATCTTCCTGAATATGCGATACACATTGCACCATGGACGAACGCTTCAATTTCAATATCCACTTTTTCTTTAATTTCTTTCATTTCTTCATAGCTTGCTTCACGAGCTAATACAAGACGATGTAAACCTTCTTCTTTCCAATACTGTGCTGCTTTCCAGTTGGATAGTGATTGCTGTGTGCTTAAATGCACCTCAACAGAAGGCGCTACGCGTTTACAAGTCTCAATGATAAGCGGATCAGCAACGATAATTCCCGTTACGCCAGCTTTTTCAATCCCTTTTAAATATTCCTCTAGCCCGTCCATATTTTCATTATGTGCAAAGATATTTGTTGTTACGTATATTTTTGCTCCATACTTCTTTGCAAACTCAACGCCTTCTGCCATTTCTTCTAGCGTAAAGTTACCTGCATTCGAACGAAGACCAAATTCTTGTCCACCTAAATATACAGCATCTGCCCCGTAATGGATAGCTACTTTTAATTTTTCTAAGTTACCCGCAGGGATTAACAGTTCAGGTTTCTTCACAATAACACGTTTGCCATCGATCACTCGTGAAATTTCTTGTACAGTCATTTCCTACACCCTCCTCGTTTAGTAAACCGTTTCTTTAAAGAAGAATCCTGTATCTAACGGACGATTTACTGGTTGCATTTCTTCTATTTCTTTATATAGATCATCTTTCACGTCATAATATGCATCACGATCTTCTACGCATAAATCAATCGCTTGACGATATTTCTTCGTTACTTCAATAATGTATTCAGAGCTTTTTAGTACACCGTCGATTTTTAAGCTATCAACTTCAGCATCGATTAGTTCCTCTAATTCATCGATGAAACAAATGTCGTTCGGACTCATAATGTGAGTACCATTTTCATCTTCATAAATTGGATATTTATTGTTACGCTCTGGGTCATATAAGAACATATTCTCTTCATATTTTTTCTTTTCAATGTCAAGATTACGTCCTTGATACTCAAAGTAGTTTCCTACTAATGAACGCTTCGATTGGAACATACAAGTCATACCGTGAATTTGTACTTCCAGTTCCACTTCAGCATTTTCTTTTAAATCAACAATTTCATCTAAGCTAAGCTCACGAGCTAATACAGCACGCTTTGATCCTCTTTGTCCCCAGTAATTACAAGTGAACCAGTTTGTTGCTGTCGTTTCTGTATTCCAGTGCAACTGCATATTTGGTGCTACTTCACGAACAGCCATTAATACCGCTGGATCTCCGAAAACAATTGCATCTACATTTACTTCGTTTAAAAATGAAACGTAATCTGTTAATTCTTCTACTTTATCGTTGTGGAACATAGCGTTCATGGCTACGTATACTTTCACACCATTTTCATGTGCAATCTTTACAGTTTGTTTTACATCTTCACGTGAAAACTCCCCTGCTAAACGTAAACCAAACTTTTGCTCACCGATCATTACCGCATCTGCTCCTGCTTTCGCAAGTTGTTCGATATCCGCCACCGCTCTTGGCGTTACTAACAATTCAGGTTTCTTCATACCTTGGTCACCCTCTCTTTTTACTAACAGCTACTCCATCACCAATTGGGAAAATCGTTGTATCATATCCTTCATGGTTCATAAGCCACTCATTGTACGTCTTAATACGACGGATTAAACCACGTGTACGTCTGTTTTCAATTTTCTCTTTTGTCGTTACAAGACCGTGGTACATAACATTATCTGAAATAATTACGCCACCAGGATTTAATAACGGTTCATATAAGTCAAAAAAGCGACGATACTGTCCTTTTGCTGCATCAATAAAAATAACGTCAAATGTCCCGTGTTCTTTTACTTGTTCACCTGTCTCTAACGCATCACCGTAAATAACTGAAATACGATCTGTTACTGGGGAACGTTCTATATATTCAAGTGCTTTTTCATATCGCTCACGATTGCGCTCAACTGTCACAATACGTGAATTTGGAATAGCTTGCATCATACGAATACTAGAATAACCGATTGCTGTTCCAAGTTCTAAAATGCTTTTCGGTCCAATTAAACGTAAAAATTGCAGCATAAATTCCATTCCAAGTCGATCCATAATCGGCACATGATTTTCTGTTGCATATTCTTCCATTTCAAGAATTAATTTATCTTTCGGATCAATAAATGATAATAGGTACTCGTTAACTGCATCCTCCATAAATGGTCCTCCTTATTTACATGGAGAAGTGCCTCTATGACGTCTTTTCACACATAGAATGCAATAAAAATACAAGCCAGCTTTATCCTTAGCTTGTACGTCCCGTTTTGATATTAAAAACGATTCTTCTGCCAGTTTTTAACCCGATATATTTTACCACAAAAAAGAGGGATGTGCGACTTTTTTCGCTATCCCTCCCCATTTCACTATTTTTTCGTAATGTATTTTTGCTTTAATGCATTATGCTCTTCTAATGTTTTCGCATAGTACACTTCACCACTTGGTGCAGCTAAGAAATAATAATAATCTGTTTGCGCAGGTTCTAACGCAGCTTCTACTGAATGTTTACCAGAGTTTGCGATCGGCCCTATCGGTAATCCTTTTACAACATACGTATTGTACGGTGAGTTGACCTTTAAATCTTCGTATAATACACGTTGTTTATGCTTTCCAAGTGCATATAATACCGTTGGATCCGTTTGAAGCGGCATACCTTTTGCTAAACGATTATAAAAGACACTAGAGATCTTTTGACGATCTGTAAAACCAGTTGCCTCTTCTTCAATAAGTGAAGATAATGTTAAAAGCTGATGAACATCCCAATTCTTCGCTTTCATTTTCGCCTCATTTTGAACAATGATTGCATTTGTTTTCTCAAGCATTGGAATTACAATTTCTTCTAACGTCGTATCTTTCTTATAAAACGAATACGTTGCAGGATATAAATAACCTTCTAATGGGTATTTAATATTGCTATCAAAGATTTTATCCGTTAATAACTTCGGATACTTTTGCTGCATTTTTTGAATAAATGCTTTATCGTTTAATTGACGCGTAACATCATCTTTATTCCACTTTAGTTCTGTCGCAATCGTTTCTGCAATTTCAGTTACTTGCGCCCCTTCTTTAATCGTCACTTTATAAAGAGCCGGACGATGCACATTGCCAGATGACATTTGTTCGATCACATCTTCAGCATTCATTGAAGGATTTAATAAATATGTACCTGCTTGTAAACTTTTCGATTTAGCCTTTGTATAAAAACTAAAAACTGTACCGTTTTTTACAGCGCCTTTTTCTTCTAAAATTTCTCCAATTTTACTTGTAGATGATCCTTTCGGAATTTCTACTTCAATCTCTTTTTTATTCCCGCTATCAACTGGTCCTAATGCGGATGAAATATACGCATAGACTGAACCACAAACTAAAAGCAGTGCAATAATCGAAAATAAAAAGATGCGTCTACGCTTCTTTTTCACTTGATTCTCTATCAAAACATTTCCTCCTTACTTAATTGTAGACCGTATGTACACCTTTCTATACAGCACGATGTAAAAACGCTAAAAATTCACTTATCTTTTTTAATTGACACTTTATTTTTCTACAATCCGTCTCATTATACTACAAAGACTTACACAGTTTCGACAAAAAATCTTTCATTTTACATATAAATACAAAAAAAGATGGACTGTATGTCGTCCATCTTTTCAGTACTTATTATTCAGCTTCTTGCTCATCAGCTAGAGTGTTGAACATTTCTTGTACCATTTCCCACTCTTCTTCAGATTCGATTGGAAGTAAAGTTCCGCCCTCTTCTTCATTTTGCTCATAAGCCATTGCATCATAAATTTGGTCTCCATCTTCGTCTACTTCACCGATTGGAGAGAAGACTACGTATGATTTTTTTCCAAATTTTTCAGCGTCAAAAGTGAAAATAATTTCACATAAATGTTCGTTACCTTTTTCGTCTACAATTGTAATTTGATTTTCTTCCATTTTGGTCACCTCTTATTTACTATCTAAAAATCCTTGTAAGATTACGACTGCAGCCATCTTATCAATTACTTGCTTTCGCTTCTTACGGCTTACATCGGCTGAAATGAGCAGACGTTCCGCTGCCATTGTTGACAAACGCTCGTCCCACATTACAACGTCTAATTGTAACAGCTCTCGTAGGTTTTCTGCAAATTGTTGGCACGCTTCACCACGCGGGCCAATTGTACCATTCATATTTTTAGGTAAACCTACTACTATCTTGTCCACATTGTACTGCTTTACTAACTCAGAAATACGATCAAAACCAAAGTGACCTCGTTCTTCGTTAATCTTAATTGTTTCTAATCCTTGTGCTGTCCAGCCCATTTCGTCGCTAATTGCAACTCCGACTGTTTTTGTACCTACATCTAAACCTAATATCCGCATAAACTACTCCTCACGATGATGTTTCAAGTAAGACTTCACAAGCTCTTCAATTAACTCATCACGTTCAAGCTTGCGAATGATGCTACGTGCATCTTTATGGCGAGGTATGTATGCTGGGTCTCCACTTAATAAGTAACCGACGATTTGGTTAATCGGATTATAGCCTTTTTCTTGAAGTGCATCATACACAGTTAAAAGTACATCATTTACATGGACACTCTGTTTTTCATCTTGAATGCTAAACTTCATTGTTTTATCAAAACCGTCCATTTCAAGCACCTCACTTATATAGTAAGTATAGGGAGAAGAACTTCTCCTCTCCCTACCATTGTACACTACTATCTCTTTATTTTGAAACAGATTTAACGTACTCTTGTACAAATGCTAAAGCTTCTTCGACTTGAGCTGGGTTTTTACCGCCTGCTTGTGCCATATCAGGACGGCCGCCACCGCCACCGCCGCAACGAGAAGCTACTTCTTTCACAAGTTTACCAGCATGGTAACCTTGGCTAATTAAGTCTTTCGTTACACCTGCTAGGATGTTTACTTTATCGTCATTAACAGACGCTAATACAACAACTGCTGACTCTAATTTATTTTTCAGATCATCCATCATCGTACGTAAGTTATTCATATCTGCAACATTTACTTTCGCTGCTAATACATTCACACCATCAACTGTCATTACAGAATCAGTTAAGTTTCCAGCTTCGATATTGCTTAATTTCGCAGCAAGAGATTCATTTTCTTTTTGCAGTTGTTTCACTTCAGCAAATAGACCATCAACTCTTGTTAAAATATCTTTCGGATTTGTTTTCATTTTTCCTGCTGCTTCTTTTAATAAACCTACTTGATCGTTCATTAATTCGTATGCAGACTTACCAGTTACTGCTTCAATACGACGAGTTCCTGCACCGATACCAGACTCAGCAACGATTTTGAAAATACCGATAGAAGCTGTGTTATCAACGTGACAACCGCCGCAAAGCTCTAAGCTGTAATCGCCAACTTGTACAACGCGTACAACATCACCGTATTTTTCACCGAATAATGCCATTGCACCCATTTCTTTCGCTTCTTCGATTGCTTTTTGAGAAATCTCAACATCAATACTTTCCCAAATTTTCTCGTTTACCATACGCTCAATTTTTTCTAATTCGTCAGCTTGTACTTGACCGAAGTGAGAGAAGTCAAAGCGTAGACGTTCAGAAGTTACAAGAGAACCTGCTTGGTTAACGTGTGTTCCAAGTACGTCTTTTAATGCTTGGTGTAGTAAATGAGTTGCTGTATGATTTTTTACAACGCTACTACGATTTTTCGTATCGATAATAGCTTTTACAGCCGCATCTTCCGTTAATGTTCCTTCTTCGACAACAACTTTATGCAAGTTTTGGCCGTTTGGTGCTTTTTGTACGTCTTTTACAAGAACTTTCACGCCATCAGCAAGAAGGTAACCACGGTCTGCAATTTGTCCACCGCTCTCAGCATAGAATGGTGTTACATCAAGAATTAACTGTCCTTCTTCACCAGCTTGTAAGCTGTCTGTGTATTCGCCATTTTTCACAAGTGCAACAACGTTACTTTCTGTTGCAACTGTACCGTAACCAACGAATTCGCTCGCTACTTTAATTTCTCCAAGGACACCACCTTGAACTTGCATAGAATCAACGTCTTGACGAGCAGCACGTGCACGCTCACGTTGTTTTTCCATTTCATTTTCAAAGCCTTCATGATCAACTGTCATGCCAGCTTCTTCTGCATATTCTTCTGTTAATTCAATTGGGAAACCGTATGTGTCATATAGACGGAACGCATCTACTCCAGAAATAACAGTTGTTTTTTCTTCTTTTGCTTTTGCAATTACTTCAGCTAAAATCGCTTCACCATCATGAAGTGTTTCATGGAAACGCTCTTCTTCGTTCTTCACAACTTTCGCAATGAAATCTTTCTTTTCAAGTACTTCTGGATAGAAGTCTTTCATTACTTCTCCAACAACCGGTACTAATTCAAACATAAATGGACGATTGATGTTTAATTTCTTCGAATAACGAACAGCGCGGCGTAATAAACGACGTAATACATAACCACGGCCTTCGTTAGATGGAAGAGCACCGTCACCAACAGCGAATGTTACTGTACGGATATGGTCAGCAATTACTTTGAATGCCATATCTTTTTCTAAATCGCCATTACGATATTTTTCACCAGAAATTGTTTCTGTTGCACCAATCATCGGCATGAATAGGTCTGTATCGAAGTTTGTAGGCACATCTTGAACGATAGATGTCATACGCTCTAGACCCATCCCTGTATCGATGTTTTTCTTAGGAAGTGGTGTATATGAACCGTCTGGATTATGGTTAAATTGAGAGAATACAAGGTTCCATACTTCTAAGTAACGCTCGTTTTCTCCGCCTGGATATAATTCTGGGTCACTAAAGTCATTACCGTAAGCTTCTCCACGGTCATAGAAAATCTCTGTATTTGGTCCACTTGGTCCTTCACCGATATCCCAGAAGTTTTCTTCTAAGCGAATAATACGCTCTTTTGGAACGCCCATTTTCTCATTCCAAATTGTGAATGCTTCTTCATCTTCTGGATGGATTGTAACTGATAGTAATTCTTTATCGAATCCGATCCATTTGTCGCTCGTTAAGAATTCCCAAGCCCATGTAATTGCTTCTTCTTTGAAGTAATCACCAATTGAGAAATTTCCTAACATTTCAAAGAATGTATGGTGACGAGCTGTTTTCCCTACGTTTTCAATATCGTTTGTACGAATTGATTTTTGAGCATTTGTAATACGTGGATTTTGTGGGATTACACGTCCATCAAAATATTTTTTTAATGTAGCTACACCACTATTAATCCATAGAAGAGATGGATCTTCATGCGGAACTAGTGATGCACTAGGTTCTACTGCATGTCCTTTTTCTTGGAAAAAGTCTAAAAACATTTGACGAATTTGTGCGCCTGTTAGTTGTTTCATTGTATTTTCCTCCTTAAATATAAAAAACTCCCGTCCCTATAAAAGGGACGAGAGTTAACTCGCGATACCACCCTAATTATGAATTGATTACAATAACAATCAATTCATCACCTCATGGTGCCGTAACGTGGCAAGACGGCAGTGATTAGCTGCTCTCAGGATTAGCTTTCTGTTACCCTTCATTTAAAGCTTCTTTCAGCCATATGGAAGCTTCTCTCTATAAATGGACTGTAACGTACTTGTTCCGTCATTGATTTAATGTATTATATGACTAAATATAATAGAATTCTCTTAAGTTTGTCAATGTAGATAATCATTTATATTGGATTAATTACTTATTAATCATAAGTATTCTACTATTCATTCTTAACAGCCTTTTCATATAGTATGCATTTATTAATAAATCGGAATCTCCTTATAAGAATAATTTATATAAATTTCTAAATATTACCTTTGTTGTTATAATTAAATTATTGTTAATAAAATAAAGGAGCGATCACAATGACAACCTTACTTAGCAAAGCTAAAAACATATTAGCGACTGACGAAACGATATTATTTTACGCAGCATGTTCATTAGACATATTTATTTATCGTTCCGTCGCAAGGCCAGGATTGCTAATTTTAACGAACAAAAGGCTATTCTTTTATGGGCCAGATGTAAGTAAGAATCCAATATTTGAAGAGTACTCTTTCGCAAAAATTTCTAATCTAAAAGAACAAAAGCGTCTTTTCAACAATCAAATTGTATTTATGTATGATAACGAATGGAAAAAAATAAAACATATTCAAACAAATGATGTGAGCTCCCTCGTTCAAAAGATACACGAGCAGCTTTCTAAATAAATATATGATTAGCCCTCTATTTCTTACATAGAGGGCTTCTATACTTACACATCTTCTTTTTTCAAGAGCGGTCTCACATGAACAATGACAGTGCGAATAACTGCTAAAATCGGAACCGATATTAGCAACCCTACAATCCCAGCTACCTCTCCCCCAACTAGTAAGGCAAGCATAATAATAACGGGATGCATACGAAGTGACTTACCAACGATGTAAGGCGATAAAATGTTACTCTCCACAAATTGCAAAATCGCAATTGTGATCCCCGCCTTAATAAGTAAACTCGTTGATACTGTTGCTGCAATCATTAACGTCGGGATTGCTCCTAAAATAGGACCGAAGTACGGGATTATATCCGTTACCCCAATAATAATGCCAAGCAATAATGGATATTTCATACCGATAAACCAAAAAGAAAGAGCTGATACTCCCCCTAATACTAAACAAACAAATAACTGTCCTCGAATATAACTTCCAAGTGATTTATCAATTTCTTTCGCAAGCATTTGCCCCGTACCTCGCCATTTACTTGGGACTAGTTTCCAAAAGATATGATAAAACTCACCATAATCTTTTAATATGTAAAATACAATGAACGGTATTAAGAAAATAATGAGCAATGAATCGAGTACACCACGAGCTGTACTCATCACTTTATTTAAAAGCGCTTGAATCTTCGTTTCCACACCCACAAAAAGTTGTTTCACCTTTTCATGAATGAACGAAGGGAAATTCGCCGTTTGTTCTGTAACGCCATCCATCCACGAATCGTACATTTTTGTAAACTGCGGAAATTGTTCATTAATCTCTTGTAACTGTTTAATAACGACTGGTGTTCCTTTATAAATCCCATAACCAATTCCGCCAAAGAAAAGGATATAAATGAGCAAAATGGCAAGTGTACGGGGCATCCCTTCCTTATGAATTTTTTCAATTAAAGGGTGCAATAAATACGCAATAAAACACGCGATAAGAAACGGCGTGATTGCTACTTTAAATACAAAAATAATCGGTGCCCATAGCGGCTTAATTTTTAAAAAGACGAGCAGACAAAGAAAAACAAGTAACAATAATCCTAAACGATATATCCAAATGATTTTAAGATTCTTCACATGAAAAACCTCCTCCACCTTTATTTTGAAAATAAATGGGGTAGGTTATGTGCGAAACTTTTAAAATCTTTTCATACGGACCATACTGTTTTTTAAAGACGTACATATAAATAACATAACAAGGACAACCACCCCTGAGAATACAGCATGAATTAATATAATCAGGAGGGCTAATTATGGTTTTATTTATGCTTGGATTATCAGCACTTTTTATGATTCTTGAATGGATTTGTATCGGGTTCGGTATTTGGAAGGGGTTCTTTATTCATTCCTCACGTAAAGAAAAAGCGAAGCAATTATGGCAGTATGGAATACTTGGCGTTGGCTGCTACGGTCTATCTTATCTTTTCTCAGAGATCGGACTTTTTTATTTGCATATGGGTGCATAAAAAAACTCCCTTGTCTACAAGGGAGTTTTTCACTTTATCGAAATGATTATAAGTAAGACTTAATCATCTTACGTGCTTTTTTCATATTGCGTTTTGAAAATACATCTTGCTTACGAGCATATTGATATGCTGCAGCTCCAACACCTAATGCGATTAATGAATTGCGTAGATTCAAAGTAAATCCCCCTTTTCGTTATCCGATCGTTCTTTCATTCTCATCAAATAAATCATCAAGAGAGCTTAGTGAACCATCTTCCTCAACTTGATGCGTATGGATTTTCCCCTTTGAAACCGATAATTCGATATAACAATTCCAGCAATAAAATTGGTTGACACCTATTTTTCCAATGTCTTTCCCTTTGCAATTTGGACAAATAAACATATGGCTTTCATCTCCTTACAGTCTCCCAGATTCTATTCGCCATTATGTCCAAACTGCATTCATTTATACATTTTACTGGAGCCTTTCAACGCTATGCGTTTGAAAGTTTCACTATATAATTTCACCTTGTTACATGAAATCATACGGTGAAATGTTTTCCACGTCCATTTCCTCGCCATTAACTGTGACCATCTGTACTTCTCCTTGTGATTCTTGCAAGCGACTAGCTAAGGTTGTTTGACGCATTGCATCATCAAGGCGATTTACACCAGATTGGAAAGCTGCTTCCTCTCCGCAAATAATAAGGAACTTCTTACTTCTTGTAATGCCCGTGTAAATTAAATTACGACGTAACATACGGTTGTAACTTTTCACGATTGGCATAATAACAATCGGAAATTCACTACCTTGTGATTTATGAATGGAACAACAATATGCATGCGTAATTTGATTTAAATCAGGCTTCGTATACGTTACCTCAATTCCATCAAATGAAACGATAATCATATCTTGTTGCTCAACGTTTTCTTTCGCATAAAACACCGAAACAATTTCCCCAATATCACCATTAAACACTTGGCTCTCCGGCTGATTCACGAGTTGCAGTACTTTATCGCCTCTTCGGTACACAACATCACCGTAAGCAATTTCTTTACTCTTTTCCCTCTTCGGATTAAATACTTGTTGCAGCGCTTCGTTTAATACATTAATACCAGCAGGCCCGCGGTACATCGGTGCTAATACTTGTACATCTCTTGCGCTAAAGCCTTTTGTTTTAGCATTTTCACAAACTTTTTTCACAACCTCAACAATTTGAGCTCCTGTACAGCCGATAAATGAACGATCTTTTTGATTTTGTGCTAAATCTGGTGGTAGAGTTCCATTTTTTATCGCATGGGCAAGTTGAATCACTGATGAGCCTTCCGCTTGACGATAAATTTCAGTAAGCTTCACTGTCGGAACTGCGCCTGCATTTAATAAATCTTTTAATACTTGTCCAGGTCCTACAGATGGCAACTGATCTTCATCACCTACAACGATAACTTGAATGTTCGTCGGCAACGACTTAAATAGCTGATTTGCAAGCCAAATATCAACCATTGAAAATTCATCGATAATAAGGAGCTTACCTTGGACAGGATCCGTTTCATTACGCTGGAAAGATCCTTCTGGCGTCCAACCAAGTAAACGGTGAATTGTGCAAGCTGGAAGTCCTGTCGATTCACTCATCCGCTTCGCTGCTCTTCCTGTTGGAGCTGTTAATAGTATTGGAAATGGATTATCATCACTGTATTCATTCGGATTTAACGATAACCCGTGTAGTGATGCATACATTTCAACAATCCCTTTAATAACTGTTGTTTTCCCTGTTCCTGGTCCACCTGTCAATAACATCATCGGTTTATGAAGTGCCGTTTGAATTGCTTCTTGCTGAAACGGTGCATATTGTACGTTCAGTTGTTCTTCAATTTCACCTAACGTTTTTAACACTTCTGCTTCTGGAAATGAAGGTGTTTCTTCTTGATTCATAAGCCTGCGAATAGACTTTACAACACCTTTCTCAGAGTAGAATAACGTTGCTAAATACACTCGTTCTTCTTCTATGATGACTTTCCCTTCACTTTGCATCGTTTCAATACAACCTATAATATCTTCCTCAGTCACTCTTCCTTCTTGATTGTTTAAAAGTGACATCGTTTCTCTTACAAGTTGATCTTTCCTCATATAAACGTGACCAAGTTGTAATGAGACATTCTCTAATGTGTAAAAACATCCTGCGCGTACACGGTCGTCATGATTACCCGATATCCCTAACGCACGCCCTATATCATCCGCTCTTCCAAAACCAATCCCGTCCACTTCTTCGATAAGTTGATACGGATTATTACGAATCACTTCTAATGTCATCTCTTTATATTGCTGGTAAATCTTAATAGAAAGTTTCGTTCCAAAACCGTAGCCATTTAAAAAGCTCATTACTTTCTCTAGCCCTTGATGTTCAACAATTGTCTCATATATTTCCTGAGCCTTTTGTTTATTAACAACACCATTTAATGCCTCAGGGTCATCCATAATTTTAGAAATAGCATGTTCTCCGAGATGGTCCACAATTTTTTCAGCTGTACGCTTTCCTATCCCTTTAAATAAATCACTCGCTAAATATTGCACCATACCTGCTTTTGTTTGCGGCAATTCTTTTTTAAATGTTTCAACCATATATTGTTTTCCATACTTTGGATGGTCCTTAAAATGACCTGTCAATGTAAACACTTCATCTTCATGCATGCGGGGAAAATGACCGTTTATCATTACTTTCTTTTCGTCATACGTTTCATTCGTTTCAATGACTTTCATACTGACAACGGAATAGAGGTTTTCTTCGTTGTGGAAAATGGTATGAAGAACTTGCGCTTTTATAAACTTTTTCTCTTCCTCAAACAAATCCATTGCATGTTGATTTCCCATTTTTCCTCTCCTTTCCGGTATTTTCACTTTAATGAGCAGTACATCCCCCACCTTTTTAGATGAGGGATAACTACCCATTAAACTATATTTTTATCTTATTCAGCTTCTTGCTCTAATAAACGAACGCCATTACCCGCTAAAAAGTGATCTGGCTGAATTTCAATTGCTTTCTTAAATAAAGCGAGAGCCTTCTCATTATTTTCCTCAAATACGTACGCAACACCTAAATTGTAATACGCATCTGCATGCTCCTCATCCATTTCTAATACCTTTTCAAAATAAGGTTTCGCCTCTTGAACGTGTTCTAATCGCGCGAAGCAAAGTCCGCACTGGAATACAGCTTCTACATCGTTTTCATCTAATTCTGTTGCTCTTTGTAAGAATGGTAGTGCAAGACGATCATTTCCAAGCTGTACATGTGTGATACCTAACATAAATGTTACATCAGCTGATTGTAATCCAGCTTGCATTGCTTGTTCAAATACAGCTTTCGCTTCAGTAAATTGCTCTTGGCCATAATATACATTTCCTAAACCATAATAGGCTGCTGCAGATTTATCATCTAACTCTAATGCACGTTTATAAAATAAAATCGCTCGCTCGCTATCACCTAATACGTCTAATAAATTTGCAAAATTAATGTACCCAAGCGCATCTTTCGGATTTTCTTCGATTGCTTCTGTAAAATTTTTAGCTGCTTCTTCCCAGTTTCCTTCTTGCATATATTGAATACCTGTTTCAAGTTTGTTTGACATGTCCTTCACCTCTACAACAAATTATAACAAAGAATGTATTTTCCAAGCGAACGAAAATTCGCTTTATGTAAAAGAAACCTCTAACCGCTAATCGGCAGAGGCTTCTCATTTATCCTAAATAATCCAATTTCTTACCACTACGGTACACTTCATCAATTGTAGCACCGCCTAAGCACTCATCTCCATCATAGAAAACGACTGCTTGTCCTGGTGTAATTGCACGAATTGGCTCATCACAAAGAATACGAACTGTATTTTCATCAACGATTTGAACCGTTACTTTATTGTCTTCTTGACGATAACGGAATTTCGCCGTGCACTTAAATTCTGTTTCTTTTTCTTTGTTACTTACCCATCCTACATTCGTAGCAATAACTTCATCACCATATAGAAGTTCGTTATGGAATCCTTGATCAACATATAAAATGTTTTCTTTTAGATTTTTCCCAACAGCAAACCATGGATCACCATTACCACCAATTCCAAGGCCATGACGTTGTCCAATTGTATAATACATTAAACCGTCATGCTTCCCTTTCACTTCACCAGATAATGTTTGCATTACACCTGGTTGTGCCGGTAAGTAGTTACTTAAGAAATCTTTAAAGTTACGCTCACCAATGAAGCAAATACCTGTACTATCTTTTTTCGCCGCTGTCGCTAAGCCAGCTTCTTTCGCCATTTCACGAATTTGCGGTTTCTTTAATTCACCTAATGGGAACATTGTTTTTGATAATTGCTCTTGGCTTAATTGATTTAAGAAATATGTTTGATCTTTATTGTCATCAACACCGCGAAGCATTTTATATTCGCCGTCCATATAAGCAACGCGTGCATAATGGCCTGTTGCCACATAATCCGCACCAAGCGCAATTGCATGCTCTAAAAATGCTTTAAATTTAATTTCTTTATTACACATTACATCTGGGTTTGGTGTACGACCAGCTCGGTACTCATCTAAGAAGTACGTAAATACTTTATCCCAGTATTGTTTTTCAAAGTTTACTGCATAATACGGAATACCAATTTGGTTACACACTTCAATTACATCATTGTAATCTTCTGTTGCTGTGCAGACACCATTCTCATCTGTATCATCCCAGTTTTTCATAAAAATTCCGATTACATCATAACCTTGCTCTTTTAATAAAAGTGCTGCTACAGATGAATCGACGCCACCGGACATTCCGATGACAACGCGTGTTTCGTGAGGTAGTTTGTTCATCATGTCACCTCCCATGCTAATTTTGTGTTAATCGCTTCACGATTTTCACTGTTTCGTACGCCGCTTTTTCAATTTGCTCTTTCGTATTTCCAAGTCCAAAACTAAAGCGTACGGATGAACGTATTTGATCGGAGTCTTTTCCAAACATCGCTACTAATACATGTGATGGATCAATCGAACCAGCTGTACAAGCAGAACCACTTGATACTGCAATGCCAGCTAAGTCTAAGTTCACAAGGAAAGGTTCAATGTTCATTCCTGTAAAACTTACATTAAGTACATGCGGTAAGCGATGTTCTAAGTTTCCGTTTACCTCGAAAGTAATGCCTTCATTTTTGAAGACAGATACCATTATATCTTTAAACTCTTCATATTGGGCATTTTTTTGCTCACGAGTTTTTTCAGCTATAAGAATTGCATACTGAAGCCCAGCAATACTAGGCACATTTTCCGTACCAGCACGGCGTTTTCTTTCTTGCTCTCCGCCTATTAATAACGGTTCAAATTTCACATTTGCACCAGCGTATAAGAAACCTACACCTTTTGGCCCGTTAATTTTATGAGCTGAAATTGATAATAAATCAATACCAAACTCTTTCACATTAATTTCTACTAAACCGTAAGCTTGTACCGCATCTGTATGGAAATACGCTTGATGCTCTTTTAACAGCTTTCCTATTTCCACAATCGGTTGCATCGTCCCTACTTCATTATTCCCAAACATAACAGATACAAGAATCGTCTCTTCTGTTAATGCCTTTTGTATGTCAGAAACTTGAATGCGCCCTGTTTCATCGACAGGTAAATATGTCACTTCAAACCCTTCACGCTCTAACAATTCGCACGTATGCAAAATCGCATGATGTTCAATTTGCGTCGTTATAATGTGGTTACCTTTATGACGGTTCGCACGTGCTACACCGATAAGCGCTAAATTATCAGCTTCTGTACCACCGCTCGTAAATATAATTTCATTCGGATTCGCATGAATGCTGCGTGCACACACTCTTCTCGCCTCATCTACTGTGTGACGAGTTTGACGTCCATAAAAGTGAATACTAGACGGGTTCCCGAATATTTCTGTCATATATGGAATCATCTTTTCGACCACTTCTGGGTGAGTCGGAGATGTCGCAGCATGATCTAAGTAAATGCGTTCCATTAAATCTCCTTCTTTCCAAATCGTTTCACAAGGAATTAAATGTAAAACATATAGCCCCCGTGATTTTCTTCCTCATAACGTACTAAATCTTCTAACGTTGTACTATCTAACACTTCTTGCACCGCATCACGAACACGCATCCATAACTGGCGCTGCGCTGGCTCTTCTTCTTCTATCATTTCTACAACACTAATCGGTCCCTCTAATACACGGATTACATCCCCAGCTGTAATGTTAGCCGGTTGATCAGATAATACATATCCGCCATATGCCCCGCGCGTACTCTTTACAAGACGAGCGTTACGAAGTGGTGAAATTAATTGCTCTAAGTAATGCTCGGATAAGTCATGCGCCTGCGCAATTGATTTTAATGAAATCGGACCTTCACCAAACTTTTTTGCAAGATCAATCATAATTGTTAAGCCATAGCGGCCTTTCGTTGAAATTTTCATCTATTTTGCACCTCTTTTCAAATTTTCACTTCTATTGGTTATATCTTATTTATAAAAAGAACACAATTTAAAATCCTATGAAATTATAGCATAATATAGTATTATAAGAAATTTCAACTTGTGTATCAAAATGATAACATAAAATCACATTGAAAAACTCGGGAATTATTACAATTGAAAGAAAAATGAAAATATTACCCTTTATTTTTCCCATAAAACAGCATCCTATTTCAAATTTCGTAGAAAAAAATGATACGATAGAACGAGATTATATATTAAGGGAGACGGTCCAAATGAAACAACCACTCGCACATCGAATGCGCCCTATAAATATTCAAGAAATTATTGGGCAACAACATTTAGTTGGTGAAGGAAAGATTTTATGGCGAATGGTCCAAGCCAATCATTTTCAATCTATGATTTTATACGGTCCTCCAGGTACAGGAAAAACATCCATTGCCAGTGCAATTGCTGGAAGTACCGGTACCCCGTTTCGTCTATTGAATGCTGTTACTCACAATAAAAAAGATATGGAAGTTGTCGTACAAGAAGCGAAGATGCATCGACACCTCGTTTTAATTTTAGATGAAGTTCACCGTCTAGATAAAGCAAAGCAAGACTTTCTATTACCTCACTTAGAAAGCGGACTTCTTACTTTAATTGGCGCAACGACAAGTAATCCATTCCATGCAATAAACTCCGCTATTCGAAGCAGGTGTCAAATTTTCGAATTACACGCACTAACAGAAGATGATATTTTAATTGGGTTAAAAAGAGCTTTAGAAGATAAAGAAAAAGGCCTTGGAGAATATGCTGTAACGGTAACAGATGAAGCACTACATCACTTTGCAAACGCCTCTGGTGGTGATATGCGTTCTGCTTATAACGCACTTGAGCTTGCTGTATTATCTAGCTTTACTACAGACGATCAAGCGGCTGAAATCACACTCGAGATTGCAGAAGAATGCTTACAAAAAAAGAGCTTCGTTCACGACAAAGGCGGCGATGCTCATTATGACGTATTATCAGCATTTCAAAAATCAGTGCGCGGAAGTGATGTAAATGCAGCGCTCCATTATTTAGCACGCCTTATTGAAGCAGGTGATTTACAAAGTATTGGCAGACGCCTTCTTATTATGGCTTATGAAGATATTGGACTTGCTAGCCCACAAGCTGGACCACGTACACTAGCTGCAATTGAATCAGCTGAACGAGTTGGATTCCCAGAAGCACGCATCCCACTTGCAAATGCCGTTATCGAGCTATGCTTATCACCAAAATCAAATTCAGCTTATAAAGCACTTGATGCTGCATTACACGATTTACGCAACGGTCAAACAGGTGACATTCCAAGCCATTTAAAAGATAGTCATTACAAAGGCGCAGAATCACTTGGAAGAGGCATTGGATATTTATATCCACACGACCATCCAAACGGCTGGGTAAGGCAACAATACTTACCTGATAAAATAAAAAACAAGCAATATTATAAACCGAAAACGACAGGGAAATTTGAGCAAGCACTTTCTACTGTTTATGAAAGATTACAAACTTCGAATAAAACGAAAAATAAAGGGTAACATAAACGAAAACGTCACCATTATGGAGGCTTCGCTTATGAAAACACGTCAAGATGCATGGACAAAAGAAGATGATCTCCTTTTAGCAGAAACTGTTTTACGACATATTCGCAGCGGAAGTACACAAATAAAAGCATTTGATGAAGTCGGCGATACGTTGAACCGGACTTCAGCAGCTTGCGGCTTTAGATGGAATGCTGAAGTAAGGCCGAATTACGAAGATGCTGTGCAGCTTGCGAAGAAACAACGTAAAGAATTAAAGCGCTCTGAAGCTAAAATAGAAAAAAATCAGTTCACGAAAACGAAACAACTCGTAATCGATGCTGAGTTTTCTGAAGATATTACGCCAAGTAAACAAGAACTTACGATGCAAAATGTCATCTCATTTTTGCAAAACTTGGAGCATAATAACCCTTCACTCGCAAAGTTGCAAACTGAAAATGATGTATTACAAGCTCAGCTCACTTCTCTGCAAAAAACGAATCATGAACTTGAAACGAAATTAGCGGTACTCACAAAAAAACAACAAGCAATCGAAGAAGATTACGCGATGCTTGTTCGAATTATGGATCGTGCTCGAAAACTTGTTTCGGTCGAAGAGCAAGAAGAGCAAATTGCCCCGATTTTCAAAACCGATCAAAACGGGAATTTAGATATTATTTATTCTGCTGAGAATTAAAAACAGGGATGTCACTTTTTTGACTGAGTGACATCCCTGTTTGTTTTCGGTAAATCATATATATACATATCGGTAAATGAAATTATATCAACGATTTAATAAAGGATATCGATTTAACGACAAAGATTGACAATAACATTCCTCCTTTTCATACAAGGAAACTCCTAAAACGGATTAGATATTTTTTACTAAAATGTTATTATAAACATATAATTTTAAAGGGAGCTGGTTACTATTTCTTTAATAGTCTTCAAAATAACACTCGGTGTTCTCGTCCTAACTTTGGCTCTTTTCACCATTAACAGTTTAAAAAAGACGTCCGCCTATACATCAGATAAATATGATCATTACTTACTAGCGTTACTTACATTTGAACTAGTAGTAATGCAAATATCCATATTTCTTTAATACATATAAAAAAGCATATATCCAAAATGGATATATGCTTTTCTTTTATTCTTGCCCTACACGTTTCACTTCTACATTTTTAATACGTTCACGTACAACGTGACTTGCCATAATTAAGCCTGCCACAGATGGTACGAATGCATTTGATGAAGGCGGTAATTTCGCTTTACGAATTTTTGCATTTTCGTCTGGTACGATTTCTTTACGTACTTCTTCACGAATTACGATTGGGTTTTCGTCAGAGAAGACAACTTTTACACCTTTTTTAATACCCTCTTTACGAAGCTTCGTACGAATTACTTTCGCAATCGGATCTGTGTGTGTTTTAGAAATGTCCGCAATACGGAAACGAGTTGGGTCCATTTTATTTGCTGCACCCATACTGGAGATAATTTTAATTTTACGACGTAAACATTGTTTAATTAAATGAATTTTGAACGTAATCGTATCAGATGCATCCACTACGAAATCCAAACCGTGCTTAAAGAACTCTTCATATGTTTCATCTGTATAAAACATTTCAAGTCCAATTACTTCACACTCTGGGTTAATGTCTGCGATACGCTCTTTCATTAATTCTACTTTTGAACGTCCTACAGTAGATACTAAAGCGTGAATTTGACGGTTTACGTTTGTAATATCTACAACGTCTTTATCAACTAATACAAGACGTCCAACGCCAGAACGTGCTAACGCTTCAGCTGCAAAAGAGCCTACGCCGCCAATTCCTAAAATACCGACTGTACTATTTTTTAATATTTCAAGTCCTTCTTTACCGAAGGCTAATTCATTACGTGAAAATTGATGTAACATTCAGCTCTACACTCCTATTACAAAAATGGTCTACCATGTATTCTAGCGTTTTTCCGACTATTTGTATAGAAAAAGTTATAGAATTCCTAAAAATACATATTTCGAAAATGAAAACATAGACCAGAATTTCATTTCTTCCTAAATACACGTTTAAAAAGGAGGATTTAGAGAACCGAGCAGATCGAGGCGCTGAAGCCAGGAGGAGCGCAGTGTAGAAATACTACTCGAGCACCGGACTGGCGAAGCAACGATGAGATGCGACAGTTATCTAAACCGGACTTTTTAAACAACCTCTCAAAAAAAGTCTAGATGGTATTAGTATAACCATCTAGACCCTATTCTTACTTCTCTTCTTTTAAGCTTAATTTTAAGTTTAACTCTTCAAGCTGTGCTTCTGCAACTGGGCTTGGAGCTTCTGTTAATAAGCAGCTTGCGCTTGCTGTTTTTGGGAATGCAATTGTATCACGAAGGTTCGTACGGCCTGCAAGTAACATAACAAGACGATCTAAACCTAATGCGATTCCGCCGTGTGGTGGTGTACCGTATTCGAATGCTTCTAATAAGAACCCGAATTGCTCTTGCGCTTCTTCTTGTGAGAATCCAAGTGCTTTGAACATTTTTTCTTGTACGTCACGCTCGTAAATACGAAGTGATCCACCACCAAGCTCATAACCGTTTAATACAAGGTCATATGCTTGTGCACGTGCTTTTTCTGGTGCTGTTTCTAGTAACTCAACGTCTTCACGGAATGGCATTGTGAATGGGTGGTGAGCTGCGAAGTAACGATCTGCATCTTCATCGTACTCAAGAAGTGGCCAATCCGTTACCCATAGGAAATTATATTTACTTTCGTCAATTAACTCAAGCTCTTTACCTAGACGTAAGCGAAGTGCACCTAAGCTATCTGCAACAACGCTCTTCTTATCTGCTACGAATAGTAATAAGTCGCCAGCAGTAGCCTCTAATGTGCTCATTAACACATTTGCATCTTCTTCACTGAAGAATTTCGCAATCGGTCCTTTTAAGCCATCTTCTTCAACTTTAAGCCAAGCTAGACCTTTTGCACCGTATACTTTCACGAATTCAGTTAATGCATCGATGTCTTTACGAGAATATTTACTTGCAGCACCTTTTGCATTAATTGCTTTTACTTGTCCGCCGCTTTCTACAGCACTTGTAAACACTTTAAAGCCACAACCTGCTGCAAACTCAGATAAGTCTGTTAGTTCCATTTCAAAGCGTGTATCTGGCTTATCAGAACCGTAGCGAGCCATTGCATCAGCATATTTCATACGAGGGAATGGTGCACTAACTTCTACACCTTTTGCATCCTTCATAACTTTCGTCATCATACGCTCCATCATATCTAAAATTTCATCTTGTGTTAAGAATGAAGCTTCGATATCGATTTGCGTGAATTCCGGTTGACGATCCGCACGTAAATCTTCATCACGGAAACAACGTGCTACTTGATAGTAACGCTCAAATCCGCCGACCATAAGAAGCTGTTTAAATAACTGTGGTGACTGCGGTAGTGCATAGAATTCACCATCATGCACACGACTTGGCACTAAATAGTCACGAGCTCCTTCTGGCGTGCTTTTCGTTAAAATTGGTGTTTCTACTTCTAAGAACTCTTCTGTGTCTAAGAAGTTACGAATTGTTTTCGTTACGTCATGACGCATTTTGAATGTGTTAAACATTACTGGACGACGTAAGTCTAAATAACGATATTTTAAACGCACATCTTCTGATGCATCTGTATCATCAGCAATGATGATTGGCGTTGTTTTCGCTGCATTTAGTACATTTACTTTTGTTGCTTGTACTTCAATACGACCAGTTGCCATATTGTCATTAATTGCGCCTTCACCACGTTCAACAACTGTACCTTCTACGTGTAATACGTATTCGCTACGAATTGTTTCTGCTACTTCTAACGCTTCTTTTGATGTTTCTGGGTTAAATACAACTTGCACGATACCTGTACGGTCACGTAAGTCGATAAAGATTAATCCACCTAAGTCACGGCGTTTTTGTACCCAACCTTTTAATTGAACTGTTTGTCCAACAGCTTCTACTGTTACTTTTCCACATGCATGTGTTCTTTCAGCCACTGTAAGTTCCCCCTATATTAATTTCTCTGCTACGTATGAAGCAAATACATCTAACGCTACTTCTTCTTGTTCACCTGTTGCCATATCTTTTAAGTTAATGATGCCT
The DNA here is from genome assembly GCF_001836235.1 of Bacillus sp. HMSC036E02. Taxonomy (NCBI): domain Bacteria; kingdom Bacillati; phylum Bacillota; class Bacilli; order Caryophanales; family Bacillaceae; genus Bacillus; species Bacillus sp. HMSC036E02. The sequence goes on from NZ_KV827816.1 coordinate 652,870, forward strand.
TTATCTAGCTCATCTTCTCCTAATACAGCTACAAATTTCGCCTTTAGACGATCTGCTGATTTAAATTGTGCTTTCATTTTGCGATCTAAATAATCTTTTTCAACTGACAATCCAGCTTTACGAAGATCGAACGCAACTTTTGCAGCATGGTCTTTCGCTTTTTCGCCAAGCGCCACAACGTAACAATCAATGCTATGTTCAAGTGGTAATTCAATGTTTTCAGCTTTTAGCGCCATAATTAAACGTTCAATACTCATTGCAAAACCGATACCTGGCATTTCTGGTCCACCGATTTCTTGTACAAGTCCGTTATAACGGCCACCACCGCTTAATGTAGTGATCGCACCGAAACCTTCTGCCTCACTCATAATTTCAAAAACAGTGTGTTGGTAGTAGTCTAAACCACGCACTAAGTTCGGATCTTTTTCAAACGGAACATCCATCATCGTTAATAGTTCTTGAACTTTGTCGTAGTATATTGCTGAATCTTCGTTTAAGTATTCTGTAATAGATGGTGCTGTTCCCATTAATTCATGGTTACGGTCCTTCTTACAGTCTAAAATTCGAAGTGGATTCTTTTCTAAGCGAGATTGACAGTCAGAACAGAATTCGCCGATACGTGGCTCAAAGTGTGCGATTAATGCATCACGGTGTGCTTGACGGCTCGCTGCGTCACCTAAACTGTTTAATACAACTTTAATATTTTTTAAGCCCATGCCGCGGTAAAATTCAACAGCAAGTGCAATTACTTCTGCATCAATTGCAGGGTCATTACTGCCGATTGCTTCGATACCGAATTGTACGAATTGACGATAGCGACCTGCTTGTGGTCTTTCATAACGGAACATTTGACCGATATAGTATAATTTCGTTGGTTGTGTTGCATCACCAAACATTTTATTTTCAACGTAAGAACGTACAACAGGTGCAGTACCTTCTGGACGTAATGTTAAGCTACGCTCTCCACGATCTTGGAATGAGTACATTTCTTTTTGTACGATATCTGTCGTATCACCAACACCGCGTAAAAATAGCTCAGTGTGCTCAAAAATTGGTGTACGAATTTCTTTATAATTGTAACGACGGCAAATTTCGCGTGCTTGCCCTTCGATATACTGCCATAACTCAACAGTGCCTGGAAGAATATCTTGCGTTCCGCGTGGGATTTGAATAGACATATTCAGTTCCTCCTCAAATTGTTTTAATCTTAATAAAAATAAAAAAACTCCCGCCTCTACTGTTTGAACAGTAGGGACGAGAGTATTATACCCGTGGTGCCACCCTAATTGAAGCACTTATGCTTCCACTTTTTTAATAACGCTTAAATATGCGTTCATCCCTACTAAGCGTATATGCCGTTCAAGTTGAAACCTCTAGAGTGTCATTCAATCAGTCATCATGTAGAAATGTTTTCAGCCTAAGACATTCCTTCTCTTTCCATGTGTGTCTCATTTACTCTTCTCTATCAACGGTTATATTCATATGTAAATATAAAATTACTATACGTTTGTTAAGTAGGATTGTCAAGTGCTCTAAGAACGTTCAATCTGCTTCTTTAAACGCTTTACATCTTGAAGAGAAATCCCAAACTCGGAAGCAAGCTCCATTGAAGTATTGTTTTGCTCTTTTGAAATAAAATCATGAAAATTCACGTTAAATAGTTGATTTGCACCATTTGTAACAGAATGCCCTTTTTCATTCATACGCATACGTATATCCCTCACATTCAATATGGATGTTTTACTTTTTATTGTTCCATATTGATGAAAGAGTTATACATAACCAAAACTGCTATTAATTCCAAATAAATGAACAAAACATACAACAATGTATAAAAAAGAGAGGATTATATAACCCTCTCTTTTTTATCAACACTATTTACTTTCTACAATTAAGGTCACCGGACCATCATTGATTAAAGAAACATCCATCATTGCTCCGAACTTCCCTGTTTCCACATGTAATCCTTGTTTACGAACTTCTTCATTAAAGAAATCGTATAAACGCTCTGCATAATCAGGTTTCGCAGCATCCATAAAGTTTGGACGTCTTCCCTTGCGGCAATCTCCGTATAATGTGAATTGCGAAATAGATAGAACTTGTCCTTCTACATCAAGTACAGAATGATTCATCTTTCCGCTCTCATCTTCAAAAATACGTAAGTTTGCAATTTTTTCCGCAATGTAAGTTGCATCTTTTTCTGTATCTTCGTGCGTAATGCCAACTAGTAATGTTAAACCGAACGGAATTTGTCCTACGATCTCACCGTCTACTGTGACAGACGCTTTCTTTGATCGTTGTAAAACAACTCTCATCTTTCTACACTCCCTATTAATGCATCATGCGTCGTACTGCATAAATTTCTGGAACGCGTTTAATGCGTTCTACTACTTTTTTCAAGTGTTGTAAGTTACGAATCGAGATTGACATATTAATTGTTGCCATCTTATTACGGTCACTTCTACCAGAAACAGCTGAAATGTATGTTTTCGTCTCTGTAACAGCTTGCAGTACTTCATTTAATAAACCGCGGCGATCGTAACCTGAAATTTCAATATCAACGTTATACTCTATTTCTTTTTCAGGGCTACCTTCCCACTCAACTTCTAATAAACGTTCTATCGCTTCTTCTGTATGAACATTTACACAATCACGGCGGTGAATCGATACACCTCGGCCTTTCGTAATATACCCAACGATATCATCACCCGGAACTGGGTTACAGCATTTCGATAAACGGATTAATAAATTATCAGCACCGCTTACCTTTACACCAGAATCCCATTTTCGAATTTTCATCGGTTTACGAACTTCTTTGACTTCAACAATTTCTTCTTCTTCGCGTTGCTTGCGGAACTTGTCCGTTAGTCGCGTAACAATTTGCGAAGCTGTAATTCCGCTATATCCAACTGCTGCAAACATATCTTCTTCATTTGCAAAGTTAAATTTCTCAGCGACGCGTTTTAAGTTATCAGGCGCTAATACTTCTTTCATCTCATACTCTAGACCACGTACTTCCTTTTCAACAAGTTCACGGCCTTTTTCAATATTTTCGTCTCTACGTTGTTTCTTAAAGAATTGACGAATTTTATTTTTCGCATGAGATGTTTGAGCAAGTTTTACCCAATCTTGACTTGGGCCATATGAATGTTTCGACGTTAAAATTTCAATGATATCGCCGGTTTTTAATTTATAATCCAGCGTTACCATTTTCCCGTTTACTTTTGCACCAATTGTTTTATTCCCAATTTCCGAATGGACACGATACGCGAAATCAATTGGAACCGATCCAAGTGGTAATTCCATTACATCGCCTTTCGGTGTAAAGACGAATACCATGTCAGAGAATAAATCAATTTTTAATGACTCCATAAATTCTTCTGCATTAGAAGCTTCATTTTGCCATTCTAATATTTGACGGAACCACGTGAGTTTCTTCTCTAATGTACCTGTTGTTTCTGCTGTTTTTCCTTCTTTGTATGCCCAGTGTGCCGCGATCCCGAATTCTGCAATTTCGTGCATTTCTTTCGTACGAATTTGCACTTCAAGTGGATCACCTTTCGGTCCAATTACAGTCGTATGAAGAGATTGATATAGATTTGCTTTTGGCATTGCAATATAATCTTTAAAACGACCTGGCATCGGCTTCCAGCACGTATGAATAATTCCAAGCACTGCATAACAATCTTTGATACTATTTACAACAACACGTACAGCTAATAAATCGTAAATTTCATTGAACTGTTTATTTTGCAGTGCCATTTTACGATAAATACTGTAAATATGTTTCGGTCTTCCAGAGATCTCAGGTTGAATTGCAACTTCTTTTAATTTCTCACGAATACCAGTCATTACTTCGTCTAAGTATTCTTCACGTTCTGCACGTTTACGCTTCATTAAATTTACAATACGATAATATTGTTGTGGATTTAAATAGCGAAGTGACGTATCCTCTAGCTCCCATTTAATAGTACTAATTCCGAGTCTATGTGCTAAAGGTGCAAAGATTTCTAGCGTTTCATTCGCTATGCGACGCTGCTTCTCTTGAGGCAAATGTTTCAATGTACGCATGTTATGAAGACGATCAGCTAGTTTAATTAAAATAACTCGAATATCTTGAGCCATTGCAATAAACATTTTGCGATGGTTTTCTGCTTGTTGTTGTTCGTGAGATTTATATTTGATCTTCCCAAGCTTCGTAACACCATCAACAAGCATAGCAATTTCTTTGTTAAATTCCCGTTCAATATCTTCTAACGTAATCTCTGTATCTTCCACTACATCATGTAAGAAACCTGCTGATACCGTAGCTGGATCCATGTGTAAATCAACTAAAATACCTGCAACTTGAATTGGATGAATAATATACGGTTCACCCGATTTTCTGTATTGTTCGCTATGCGCATCGCGTGCATATTCATAGGCACGTGCTACTAGCTCAATATCTTCATCCACTAAATATTGACTTGCTTTCTCGAGTACCTGTTCAGCTGTTAGTACCTGCTCATTTGCCATCGAATCACCTTTTATTGAAAATTGACTTTATCTTTATTTAATAGAATAAATTATATTCTATCATTATAACCCAATGATTGTGAATTGTGAAAAGGAAAAGATTTTACTGACATTTCACCATGATTTTTTGTTCAATTATACAAAAGTACCCGCTCCTCTCCAAGAGATTCACGGGTACTTTTTATCACCGTAGTTTTACCTATATAGTGATTAGTATTTTTCTAATACTAATACATCGTAACCATCTAACATTTTACGACCATCTAAGTAAGTAAGCTCTACTAAGAATGCAATCCCTGCTACAACTCCGCCAAGTTCTTCAACTAGCTTAATTGTCGCTTCAATAGTTCCACCTGTAGCTAATAGGTCATCTGTAATTAATACGCGTTGACCTGGCTTAATTGCATCTTTATGGATTGTTAAAACATCTTTACCATATTCTTTACCGTAGTCAACTGTAATTACTTCACGTGGTAATTTTCCTAATTTACGAACTGGCGCAAATCCTACTTCTAACGCATAAGAAACTGGGCAACCGATAATGAAACCACGAGCTTCTGGTCCTACTACAACATCGATATCTCTTTCTTTTGCGTATTCAACGATTGCATCTGTTGCTGCTTTGTATGCTTTACCGTCATTCATTAAAGGTGTAATGTCTTTAAACACAATACCTTCTTTCGGATAATCCGGTACAATTGCGATATGTTGCTTGAAATCCATATTTCTGAATCCTCCTCAGATCTAAAAGGTTTGTAAATACAAATCCTTTACCCTAACTGTTCTACTTCTTTATGATTACGAATCGTTTCAAACCATGTATATAGTTGCTGATATGTGCTATAAACCAATTCTTTTTCTAATTGTAAGTGGTTCATTTTCTCACGATATGTGTTCGATTCAATTAAATCACGCTTTTGTTTTTTGTCTGCCATAAAAATGACGCCATCTTTTATTGTAACAAATTCTAACTCAAAAAACACCTGTGTCATAAAATTTACTGTATCTTTTGACCAACCTTTATGACGACATAGTTGTTCTCCATATTGTCTTAAAGAAAATGGTGTTTTTTGGCTTAAGAAAGAATAGTACCATTTAAAGTGTTCTCTCGTCGGAACTGTACTAAATAAGTGGTTATTCTCTTGATAAAATAGCGTATAAATTCGCGCTGGGAATCCTGCCTTAAATAACTCACGTAATTCATCGGTTCCTTTTGGTAAATCAAGTAACACGATATATTGATCATCTAAATGCGTTACTTCTGAAGCATGCATGAGCTTTTCTTTATAGCTCTCTAAAGAAAATTTATTCAATACCTCTTCAGAAAAATACACCATTGTTATTTTTTCTTTCGGAAGTTCTGCTAAATTTGCTTCTGCATTACGCATACTACGCCAATCAAATAATTGCCACGCCTCTACAGCAATATCTTGTACCATTAGTTGTGGCTTCTTAAAATTATTCCATTCATTGATGGATGCTTCTCCTATTACAGATACTTTTGCAACTGGAGAGATTTCTTTCGCATATGCACCAAAACCAAATCCAATTGTATCCAGTGTTGCTTGTCCATCACGAAGAGCCATTTTTAAATGAGAACCATCTGATCCGATTGCGCGAATGCTTTCTAACTCTGCATCTTTTACTGCAATACGTGGTTTCGGATTTCCAATACCAAACGGGGCTAGTTTTTGCATATCTTCAATTGCCGCTAGCGTTACATCCTCTACTTTGCAAAAAACATCAACTGCTGTAATTGGAATAAAATCTTCTTCTGTTAAAATCGCATCTGCTTGTTCATTTAATCGGCGACGTAATTCATCTACATCATTCATATGTAGCGTCATTCCCGCTGCCATCGGATGCCCTCCGAAGTGTGGCAATAACTCTCTACAATCTGATAAGTTTGCAAACAAATCAAATCCTGCAATACTACGTGCTGAGCCTTTTGCTGTTTCTTTTATAGGATCGATGCTTAATACAATCGTCGGACGATAAAAACGTTCAACTAATTTAGAAGCAACAATTCCAATTACCCCTGGGTTCCAGCCTTCTTTTGCAAGTACTAATACTTTGTTTTCTTCTGGCGGGAATTTATTTTCAACTTCAGCGATAGCTTCTTCTGTAATTTGCTTTACAATATCTTTTCGCAGTTTGTTCAGCTCATCAATTTCTTCGGCCAACTCTTTCGCTTCCTCTGGATCATCTGATAATAAAAGGTGTACAGCCGGCGCAGCATCTTCTAAACGCCCAACCGCATTAATACGAGGTGCAATTGAGAAGCCAATACTCTCTTCTGTAATTTCACTTTGCGAAACGTTAGCAACTTTAAACAATGCCTTCAAACCAATATTTCTCGTCATACGCATATGTTTTAAACCGCGTTTCACTAGCAACCTATTTTCACCATGAAGTGATACTAAATCGGCTACTGTACCGATTACTGCAATCTCTAATAAATGTTCTGGTACACGGCCTAATAGTGCATGCGCAACTTTAAACGCAACACCTACACCAGCTAAATAGTGAAACGGATATACGCCACCTTCTAATTTCGGATGTATAATCGCAAGCGCTTCTGGCAATTCTGGCGGTGGCTCATGGTGATCTGTAATAATTAGATCTATTCCAAGCTCTTTCGCTACATTCGCTTCATGTACTGCTGCGATGCCAGTGTCGACAGTAATAATCAGTGAGAAACCTGCACTATGCGCCCAACGAAATGCTTCTTCGTTCGGTCCATACCCTTCTGTAAAACGATTTGGAATGTAAAATTCTACTTCTGCACCTAATTCTTGAAGAGCAAGATATAAAACCGTCGTACTACTTACTCCGTCCGCATCGTAATCACCAAATATTAATATTTGCTCTCCATTTTGAATCGCCTTATTTACACGTTCTACCGTTCTATCCATTCCTTCTAATAAAAATGGATCATGAAATTCTTGATTTTCTGTATTTAAAAAATCTAAAATCTTATCTTCTGTATCTAGTCCTCTACCGAGGAATAATGAAACGACAAGTGGCGATAACTGTAATTTACTTGCTAATTCACTCACTCGCTCGTCATTATATTCTTTTTCTTTCCAACGCGTCTTCGGTTGTAACACGAAATCACCCCTTAACCTGTTCATTATACAAGACAGATTAAGGGGTGACAATATAATGCAAACTACGATGCAATATCTATATACTAAAATGTTAATGATGTTTAATTTGGAGAATACGGATTTATATGTACGAATACATTTTGTACATTATCTTGTTTCATAAGTATTTCTTTCACATGTTTTCCAATACGGTGTCCTTCTTCTACGGTAATGTATGGATCTACAGACACTTTAATATCGACAATAACATAATGACCATGCTCCCGTGCATATAAAGAACCAATTTTTTTCACACCATCTACTTGAAGAACGGCCTCTCTAAGCGGAATAACATCCTCCTCATGAAGAACATGGTCAAGCGTTGCATGAATTGCTTCCGCTCCAATGCTCCATGCCATTTTTACAACAAGAAGTGAAACAACTAATCCTGCAATCGGATCAGCATATACGAGCCAGTCTATACCAAACTTACCACCGATTATAGCTGCACAAATACCGATTAAAGCTGCAATTGAAGAAAATACATCCGAACGGTGCTCATATGCATTTGCAATAATTGCATCACTGTTTACTCTTTTCCCTAATCGGAATTTATATTGAAACATTCCTTCTTTCACGACGATTGAAAGAACAACAGCAAATATCGTAATTCCTTTCGGCGGTTCTAGTTCTTGCGAAAAAGCTTTTATAGACGAAATCGCGATTTCAAGTCCCACAATAAATAATAATACCGCAACAATAATCGCTGAAATCGATTCCGCTTTACCATGACCATACGGATGATCCTCATCAGGTGGCTGCTTTGCCGCTCGCAGTCCAAAAAGTACAGCTAGCGAACCTATTACATCTGATGCAGAATGCACGGCATCCGCTAATAACGCTTTACTGTTCCCAATATAACCAATTACCGCCTTTACAATCGCTAATATAATATTACCAACGATCCCGACAATAGCACCAAACTCGGCCTGTTTAAAACGTTCATCTTTTTCCATAATTAAAATCCCTTCTTTTCTTAACCTATCTTTTTATTTTAACAAAAACAGCGATAACACCACCACTTTCTTCCATCTTCTTTCTGTTAAAAAGTTGCTATCTTATTGTATCCACAAACGAAAAAAGAGATGCCTCATAAAGAGACATCATCTTTTCTATACTTGCGGTTCAGATTCTACTTTCTCAACCTTCTTCTTGTTTTTTCCCTTTTTCAAACGACGGTTTTCAAGCATTAACCAAATTTGAGAGGCAACGAAAACAGAAGAGTACGTACCTACAATTAATCCAACAAGTAACGCAAACGAGAAGTTACGTAGTGACTCACTACCGAAGATAAGCAGTGCAATTACTGGGAATAACACTGTTAATACGGTGTTAATCGAGCGACCAAGCGTTTGGCGAATACTTGCATTTACGATTTCTTCTAGATCTTTTATATCGCGCACTCGTTTTTTCTGTTTGTATAATTCACGGTTTCTATCAAATGTAACAATCGAGTCATTAATAGAATAACCGATGATTGTTAACACTGCAGCGATAAACGTTAAGTCTACCTCTAATTGGAAAATACTAAACATAACAACCATAACGAAAGCGTCATGTAATAATGCAAGCACTGCAGATAACGCATACGTAAATCGGAATCGAATACTTACGTATAAAATGATAACCGCAGAAGCAATCAGTACAGCGATAAATGCATTTCGTGCAATTTCTTTACCGATTGTCGGTGAAACTGTACTGATGTTTGGATCTGTACCATATTTATCGTGGAAGAATGTTTTTGTTTTCGCAATTTCATCTTTTGATAAAACACCTAATGTACGAACTGCGAAACCTTTATTGTCATCTCCAGTCGGTACAATATTTTCTTCCTTCACATCAATGTTCAATTCTTTAAAATCTTTATGAACATCAGACACCGTAACAGCTTGTTTTGATTGCAAGTCAATACGTGTACCACTCGCAAAGTCAATACCAAGATTCAATTTGAAAATTGGTAAGATAATTGCACCCGCAATTACAACTACAATCGAGAAGATAAGGAATTTATGACCGATATTTACGAAGTTAATACGATCAAATCTCGTTGGCGGATGTACTACACCTTTTGTTAATGGAATAATATCCTTTTGTTTCACACCAAAATATCCTGGTTTTTTATCAAAGTAACGGCTCTTTACAAGTAAACCTAGTAAGAAACGAGTACCGAATACGTTCGTAATAAAACCAACTAAAATACTTACGATTAAACTTGTTGCGAATCCTTTTACAGAGCTATTACCATAAACGAATAACACACCAGCTGCCGCAAGAGTTGTAACGTTTGCATCTAGAATTGTTGCTAATGAACGATGGTTACCAGCGCGGAATGCCGACATCATGGACTTACCAATTTTCAACTCTTCTTTCAGTCTCTCGTACGTAATAATATTCGCATCAACTGCGATACCTACTCCGAGCACTAACGCCGCAATACCTGGCAACGTAAGAACTGCATGCATCCAGTTAAAGACAAGTAATGTAACGAAAATGTATAAACCTAACATAATAACCGCTACAAGTCCTGGTAAACGGTAGAATACAAGCATAAATAAGAAAATAAGAGCGATACCAATCGCACTAGCGAAAATCGTTTGCTCTAACGCTTGTTGACCAAACTTCGCTCCAACAGATGTTGAATACATTTCTTTTAAATCAACAGGAAGTGCACCTGCATTTAATAAAGATGAAAGTTGTTTCGCACTTTCAACTGTGAAGTTTCCACCTACGATAGATACTTCAGCTTGGTTAAATACTTGGTTTACTGTTGCTGCTGATAAGAACTTCGGATTCGGTTTTGCAGATTCTGCTTTGTACGAATCTTTTCCTTCTTCAAAATCAAGCCAAATTACCATTAAATTCGTTGGTGGTGGCATTTTTGAAATTTTTTCAGTTACTTCACGGAATTTTTCAGCGCTCTTTAGTGTAAGACCTACGCTCGCACGGCCTTGCTCATCAAATGTTTGCTTCGCTCCGCCGCCTTTTAAATCCGTTCCGTCCATAAGAAGATTATCATCTACATCACGGAATGTTAATTTCGCTTGTGTTGATAACATTTCACGTGCTTTTTGCTGATCTTGTACACCAGCAAGCTGTACACGAATTCGATCTTGCCCTTCGATTTGAATGTTCGGCTCACTTACACCGAGAACATTGACACGATTCTCAAGAGCACCTACTGTACTTACAAGTACGTCTCGATCGATTTTGTCCCCTTTTTTGGCTGGTTTTACTTCATACAGAATTTCAAAACCACCGCGAAGGTCTAGTCCTAGACTAATTCCTTTTGCTATGTCTTTTCCTGCCGCACCAATTACTCCACCGATTAATAAAACGATGAGGAAAAAGGCGGCAATTCTCGTACCACGCTTTGCCATATGTACCCTCTTTCCGCTACTAACACTTTAAATAAATCTCTTACGATTCACTTTTACACGTGTGCATACGTCTAGTTAGTAGACTTCCTTTCTATAATTTTGCTAGCTCATCACTAGCTGTGCCGGTACGTTTTCACGATACCTGCACTTTCATTATTTGTTTTCTCTCTTCACTACCTCCTTTATATATGATCTTAGACATAATTATTTCCTGATTATCAATACCTATCATTATACTGCAAAAGGAAGAACAAACCAATTGCAGTCGGTTATTTATTTTCATATTCATCAAATGACCAAAGTGGCGCTTGATATGCTTCAACAGTTAAATATGTCATATATTCATTAGCACTTACTGTTAATACGTCATTAACTAATTCATACAATCTAACATCGCTGTCTATCTTCTTCCACTTTTTCACTTTAAGAAACTTCCAAATGTCATCATCTGTCACTCTGTCGTAGCCGAACATTTGAAACTCTTCTACTTTACTTTCTAAAACGACTTGTAACTGTCCGCGGTATGATTCTACCAAAGCCTCTCTATCTAACATCTATAACATCTCCTTCTTATTTCGCACGAAAAGTCGCTTTTATTCCCGCTCTAATGGACAGCAATAACTACTTTCAAGAGCACTATCATATTTCACTCTCTTAAATGCTTGTCATTCTTGTCTCGTACGTGCATATAAATTATTGTAAATCATTCCATTGATTTTGAGAAGGTAGGAGAAGAACATGACGAGACAAAGCTTTTTAAAAGGCGCATTTATTTTAATGATAGCCGGCTTTATTACAAAAATACTCGGCTTTATCAACCGCATAGTAATGGCACGTATTTTGGGAGAAGAAGGCGTTGGTCTTTATATGATGGCCGTTCCTACATTCATTTTAGCAATTACATTGACACAAATTGGTCTTCCTGTCGCAATCGCAAAATTTGTAGCAGAAGCGGAAGCTGTGAACGATAAACAAAGAGTTAAAAAAATATTAACCGTATCACTAGCTGTTACATCCGTTATTAGTATCATTTTAACAATCGGAATTATGTTCCTCACACCTATTTTAGCAAAAACATTATTAACCGACGAAAGAACGTACTATCCATTAATGGCCATTTTGCCCGTTGTTCCTGTTATTGCTGTTTCTTCTGTTTTGCGTGGTTATTTTCAAGGGAAACAAAACATGAAACCTAGCGCTTATGCGCAAGTTCTAGAACAAGTCGTCCGCATTACCATTATTGCTATATGCATTCAATTATTTTTACCTTACGGCATAGAATACGCTGCAGCCGGCGCTATGTTATCAGCTGTTCTCGGTGAAGTTGCATCGTTATTATTTTTACTCACGTTATTTCAGCGAGAAAAACATTTATCAATACGCTCTGGATTTTTTACTACTGTAAAGGAAAGCAAAGGGACATTTTATTCTCTGATGGATATTGCCCTTCCAACTACAGGAAGTCGTTTAATCGGCTCCGTTTCATATTTTTTTGAACCTATTGTCGTTATGCAAAGCTTAGCAATTGCTGGTGTCGCTGCTTCTGTTGCAACTCAGCAATACGGTATATTAAACGGTTATGCATTCCCGCTTCTATCACTACCCGCCTTTATTACATACGCTCTCTCTACAGCGCTCGTCCCTTCTATTAGTGAAGCAATGGCAAAAAGACAACATAAATTAGTGGAGCACCGTTTACAACAAGCACTTCGAATTTCATTAATTACCGGCGGATGGTCTGTCGTTATATTATACGTATTCGCTTCTCCTGTTTTAACTCTTATGTATGGGTCAGACAGTGCAACAGCATTCATTCAACTTCTTGCGCCTTGCTTTTTATTTCATTATTTCCAAAGTCCACTTACCTCTGTTTTGCAAGCTTTAAACTTAGCAAGAGCTGCAATGATGAATACATTTATTGGTGCCATCGTGAAATTAATCGTTATTTTTGTACTAGCATCAAGGCCAGAATTTCAAATGATGGGGGTTGCTCTCGCTATTGCTGCAAATATTGTAACAGTAACATTTCTTCACTACGCTACTGTTTTAAAAAAGATTACATTTACCATTTACGCAAAAGACTATATTTTCGGCGGACTTGCCATCGGTATCGCAGGCGCCTTCGGTTTTTATCTTCATAAATATATTATTTTCTCTCATGCCCTTGGCATACAAACATTATGGGAAATCACTTTAACAACAATTGTTTATATCGTACTTCTCTTCACTTTCAAACTCATTCGAAAAGAAGAGTTAAGTCGTCTCCCTATCATTCGTAAACTTTCATTTTTGAAATAAGGTGAAACTTTAATCAGTGGGGTAATCTCCACTGATTATTAGTTACACTAATCATTCTTACTCTTTCAAAGAATAAGTCTCTAATTTTCTTTTAAATCAACAAAAAATTTTCCGTTTTGAAAACTACAATATAAAATTTGTGTTACATCGTTATAACCTAAGTTTTTTAATTTCTCAATAAGCCATGCATCTGTATGTTCAATCATTTGTAAATGACTAGATTGAATTTCTCCATCAATAATAAGAGGAAGCGTAAACTGCAATGTATCTTGTTTATTTTTTTGTTTTTGAAAGACAGATAACTTCCCAGACGGTTCCAAAATAGCATATTCTACATCCCGAATATCTCCAACTCCTTGTTCCCTTAATTGCATCATTAAATCATCTATATTATAACGTTGCTTTCTCATCTTCTTTTCATCAATCTTTCCCGCGTTTACAAGAATAGCCGGCTCACCTTCTATTAAATGCCGAAAGCGTTGATACTTTAGGGAAATGACTGACAAAATAATTTGGATGCACATAAGAAAAGTCATCGGAACTAATTGATGCCAAAGTGATTTATCGGTATTTTCAATTGCCACTACAGCCATTTCTCCAAGCATAATAAATACGACTAAATCTAATACACTTAGCTCTCCTATCTCACGTTTACCCATAAGACGAAAAATAATTAAGATGATGATATACAAAAGCATTGTCCGTCCAATTATTGATATCCATTCCATTTCTACATCTCCTTTTTTACGTATAGACTCCCCTATAAAAAAGAAACTAGTCTAACTTAGACAAAAGGAAAATATGCTTGTATTAAAAAGGGGGAATGCATAAATGGATGGAACGAAAAAATTATCAACTGCAATTGGCTTCGGTATTATTACACTACTAATTCTCGCATCTATTACTAGCATGATTATGGCTCTTTTATTAAAGTTTACGAATATAAACGAAGGGACATTAACCGTTACTATTTTTATACTCGCTCTTTTATCTATGCTTATGTCTGGATTTACTGCCGGCAAAAAGGCTCAAGGAAAAGGTTGGCTAGTAGGTCTCACAACAGGTCTCACGTTCACTATACTCGTTTTTCTAGTTAACTATTTAGGCTTTTCTCAAACTTTATCGAACTCACAATTACTTTATCAATTAGCATTAATGGGGGCGAGTACACTCGGTGGTATTTTCGGTGTAAATATGTCAAAGCAAAGTAACTAAAAAAGGCCCTGCATATTTCATGCAGGGCCTTCCAAATTAGTTTTTCACAACTTCACGAATCGCATTGCGATCGAACGTTAAGTGTGAACCACCAGATTTAATAACAATTTTCGTCTCATCTACTGATTCGATTGTACCGTGTAAACCACCGATTGTTACGATAGCATCACCTTTTGCTAACTCACTTTGCATTTGAGCAACTGCTTTTTGACGTTTTTGTTGCGGGCGAATTAATAAGAAATAGAAAATCGCAAACATCGCAACGATCATAACGATATTCATCATACCTGCATTCATCTTTTGTTCCTCCTTTTAAATTATGTATTAGAAGTTTTTAGCATTCGGTTTATTAAAGCCATACTGTTCAAAGAACTCTTCGCGGAAATCGCCAAGACGGTCTTCACGAATAGCTTGTCTCACCTGCTCCATTAAGTTTAACAGAAAATGAAGGTTGTGATAAGACGTTAAACGAATTCCGAACGTTTCATCACATTTCATTAAGTGACGAATATACGCACGAGAGTAGTTTTTACATGTGTAGCAATCACAGTTTGGATCAAGCGGACCGAAGTCTCTTGCGAATTTCGCATTTTTTACAACGAGGCGACCTTCACTTGTCATACATGTACCATTTCGAGCGATACGAGTTGGAAGTACGCAGTCAAACATATCAATACCACGAATTGCGCCATCGATTAACGAGTCAGGAGAACCTACACCCATTAAGTAACGAGGCTTATTATCTGGAAGAAGTGGTGTTGTAAACTCAAGTACACGGTTCATAATATCTTTCGGTTCACCTACAGATAAACCACCTACAGCGTAACCAGGGAAGTCCATTGAAACAAGATCTTTCGCACTTTGACGACGAAGCTCTTCGTACTCTCCCCCCTGTACAATACCGAATAAACCTTGATCTTGCGGACGTTCATGCGCTTTTAAGCAACGTTCTGCCCAGCGGCTCGTACGCTCTACAGATTTCTTCATATATTCAAAAGTAGCTGGGAATGGTGGACACTCATCAAATGCCATCATAATATCTGAACCTAATGCATTTTGGATTTCCATCGCTTTTTCTGGTGATAAGAATAATTTATCTCCATTTAAGTGATTGCGGAAGTGAACGCCTTCCTCTTCAATACGACGGAAGTCACTTAAACTGAATACTTGGAAACCACCAGAGTCTGTTAAGATTGCACGATCCCAGTTCATAAATTTATGCAAACCGCCTGCTTCACGAATAATTTCATGACCTGGACGTAGCCATAAATGATACGTATTACTTAAAATAATGCCAGAATCCATTGCTTTTAATTCTTCTGGTGACATTGTCTTAACTGTTGCAAGTGTACCAACCGGCATAAATGTTGGTGTATCAAATGAACCGTGCGGCGTATGCACACGACCTAAACGGGCACCCGTTTGTTTACATGTCTTAATAAATTCATAACGAATTGCTGTCATAACTTACTCCTTTTATTTGTTTCTCATTTTAGCGTGAGATGCAACGAACATTGCATCACCGAAGCTAAAGAAACGATATTTTTCTTTTACTGCTTCATTATAAGCATGAAGTACATTATCTCTATTTGCAAATGCACTTACAAGCATAATTAATGTTGATTTCGGTAAATGGAAGTTTGTAATTAAACCATCAATTGCTTTAAATTCATATCCCGGATACATGAAAATATCTGTCCATCCAGAAGCGGCGCAAAGCTTACCTTCATGATCTGTTGCAATTGTTTCTAACGTACGAGTTGATGTCGTACCTACAGTAATAATACGTCCACCATTCTCTTTCACACGATTTAATAATGCCGCTGTCTCTTCAGACATATGATAATATTCTGCGTGCATATGGTGTTCTTCAATCGTGTCTGCAGAAACTGGTCTAAATGTTCCAAGTCCTACGTGAAGTGTAATGAATGCTAACTGAACGCCTTTTTGCTTTAACTTCTCAAGTAACTCTTCTGTAAAGTGAAGTCCCGCAGTCGGCGCTGCTGCTGAACCGATTTCTTTCGCATATACTGTTTGATAGCGATCGCGATCTTCTAGCGTCTCTTTAATATATGGAGGAAGTGGCATTTCCCCAAGTTCATCTAAAATTTCATAGAAGATGCCGTCATATGAAAATTCAAGCTGACGTCCACCTTGATCTGCAGTTCCTGTGCAAGTTGCTTTTAATTTCCCTTCGCCAAAAGAGATAACAGTTCCTTCTTTTACACGTTTCGCTGGCTTTACAAGCGTTTCCCACTTATCACCTTCTTCTTGTTTTAAAAGAAGTACTTCAATGTGCGCGCCTGTATCTTCTTTCACACCGTGCAAACGAGCAGGCATAACTTTCGTTTCATTTAAAACTAAGCAATCCCCCTCATGTAAGTAAGAAAGAATATCCGTAAAATGTTTATGCTCAATATCACCTGTTTCACGGTCTAACACCATTAATCTTGATGTTTCACGCTCTTCTAACGGGACTTGTGCAATAAGTTCTTCTGGTAAATGAAAATCAAACAGATTTATATCCATAGCTATATCCACCTATTTCTTATTTAAATCGATTTATTATATACATAATAAAAGATAATACAATACTTAACACAATACATGTAATGATAGGAAAATAAAAGGTAACGTTTCCTTTTTTCACAAAAATATCGCCTGGAAGCCTTCCAATGAACTTCCAAGCTAATCCAACAACGATGAGTAAGATCCCGGCTGTAATAAGCAGCTTTGGCATCTCCGTCATACTTTTGGTATCTCCATTCCGAAATGTTCATACGCAAGCGGCGTTACAATTCGGCCCCTCGGCGTTCGTTGTAAAAAGCCAATTTGTAATAAATACGGCTCATACACATCTTCAATCGTATGAGATTCTTCTCCAATTGTTGCTGAAACCGTTTCTAATCCAACTGGACCGCCACGGAATTTCTCAATAATACCAAGCAGTAATTTATGATCAATATGATCTAGACCTAATTTATCTACTTGCAGTAGCTCTAATGCCATTTGTGTAATTTCCATCGTAACCGTTCCATTACCACGAACTTGTGCGAAATCACGTACACGTCTTAAAAGACGATTCGCAATACGAGGTGTACCACGAGCACGTCTTGCAATTTCTAATGCAGCTAACGAATCGATTTCAACTTCAAATACTTCTGCTGTACGTTCAACAATCGCAGAAAGCTGATCTACTGTGTAGTACTCTAACCTTGAAAGTACACCGAAGCGGTCACGCAGCGGTGCCGATAATGCTCCAGCACGTGTTGTTGCTCCAACTAATGTAAATGGCGGTAAATCTAGGCGTACAGAACGTGCTGAAGGCCCTTTTCCAATTACAATATCAAGGCAAAAGTCTTCCATCGCAGGATACAATACTTCTTCAATTGATCTATGCAAACGATGAATTTCATCAATAAATAATACATCACCTGGCTGAAGCGCTGTTAATACAGCAGCTAAATCTCCTGGTCTTTCAATTGCGGGACCTGAAGTTGTTCTAACATTAACGCCCATCTCATTGGCAATAATATTCGCAAGCGTCGTTTTACCAAGACCTGGTGGTCCATATAAAAGCACGTGATCTAACGTTTCTTCACGCATTTTCGCCGCTTCAATAAATACTTCTAAATTATGTTTCGCTTTATCTTGGCCAATATACTGACGGAGCGTCTGTGGCCGTAATGAATATTCTAAATCCGCATCTTCATATGCAGATTCCCCTGAAAGGAGACGTTCGTCCATTATACTCACCTCTTACCATTTAGTAAAAGACTAAGTGCCTTTTTAATATACTGATCCGTCGTTAATGCTTCTTTTAATAACTCTGGTACAACACGAGAAACTTCGCGTTCTGCGTATCCAAGTGCGCGCAGAGCTTCCAGTGCCTCATCAAGCTCAGCTGATGAACCTTTATTCTCATCAAAACGTTCTGTGTCTGAGAATAAATCAACAAATGCATCTGGTACGACATCTGCTAGTTTTCCTTTTAAATCTAAAATCATTTGGCGTGCTGTTTTCTTTCCGACGCCTGGGAATTTCACTAAAAACTTCTCATCTTCATGCTCAATCGCTTGAACGACCTGTCCTGTTTGACCAGAAGCTAAAATTGCAAGAGCGCCTTTTGGCCCAATGCCAGACACGCCTAACAACTTTGTAAATAATAAACGCTCTTCACGTGTTTTAAAACCGTAAAGTGCCATAATATCTTCTCTCACATAATGATATGTATAGACACGGATTTCTTGCTTACTTCTTTGAAATACATACGGATTTGGTGTGAAAATTTGATAACCAATTCCATTATGATCAATTACGACATATTCCGGCCCTACATACTCCACGTAACCTGTAACATATTCAAACAAAATACGATCTCTCCCTCTTAAATCATGTATTCCATTTTAACATATTTAATGATAGAAAAGCGAGACTGCCCCAACAAATGTTCTCCACTTGAAACTTCTGTTATTTTCCATTGACAGAAAGGTTAAAGCACCTTAATATACAGAAGTCGATAATGATTATCAATACTAATTAAAGGGGTTACATCAGGATGAAACGTAAGCTATTTATTTTATTTACTATTATGCTTGTTGTTCTTTCTATCGTTGGCTGTTCTTCTCAAAAAGAAGAATCGAAAGCAAAAGAACAACCGAAAACAAAAGTTGTAAAACATGCTAAAGGTGAAGCTACAATTCCAGTAAATCCAAAGAGAATTGTTGACTTATCTGGATCAACAGAAGAACTATTACTTCTTGGACATAAACCTGTTGGTACAGCAAATACATATAAAGATAAAATCCAAAATCACTTAACAGACAAGTTAGATGGAGTAAAAGCAGTAGGTTGGTACTGGGCACCTAAAGTTGATTTAGAAGCTGTTACTGCTTTAAAACCAGACTTAATTATTTTAAACAACCGTCAATTAAAAATTTATGATCAACTAGAAAAGGTTGCACCTACAGTTGTTCTAGAAACAAACTTAGAAGACTGGCGTGGTAAGTTTAAAGAAGTAGGTAAGCTATTTGACGAAGAGAAGAAAGCAGACAAATGGATTGCAGACTACGATAAGAAAGCAGACTCTTTATCTAAAAAAATTAAAGAGAAAACAAAAGATGAGAACTTTATGTTCGTTGCAGTTACACCACAAAACTTCCGTGTATACGGTAGCTTCGGATACGGTGACATCATCTTTAATGACTTAAAACTTCCAGCAACAAAAGGTACGGATTTAAAACAAACGATGGCGCAAGTATCACTAGAAGGTCTAGTTGCATTCCAGCCTGACCAAATGTTTATTGTAAACTTCGGCGGCGAAGCTGATAAAGTTTACGAAGACTACAAAAACAGTGCCGTTTGGAAAGACAATAAAGCAGTTAAAAATAATCACGTATATGAAGTATCAAATGAAGTCTTCAATACGAAAGCATTCAATCCAATCGGAAAAGATATGCTAATTGATGAAATCGCAAAAGAAATTTTAGCTAAAAATAAATAAGAAAAAAAGCAGCTCACCATGAGCTGCTTTTTTTCTTACTTTGAACTGCGTATTGCTTCATTTTTTCAATCGTCTTCACAAAACCTTCTTTTGATTTAATACGAATGCCACGTTTCAATTTCGCACGTTCATAGCTCTCAAGCTTTTTCATATCAATTTGAAAGAAAGAATGGATCGCATTATCATTTTTTGGCACACCTTTGAAAATTTGTAATATCCCTTCCTCTGAAACACCAAAATACCCGCTCGTTTTCAATAACGGAGAAATATCATCAACTTTCTTTTGCAATACAATTTGTACATCATCACGATCAACGAGCTGCCATTCTTTATACTGCTGTAAAAACTTTTCTAAATCCGTCACTTTTTCTGTAAGTATTTCTTCACTTACTTCGCCATCAACATACATACGCTCTAATAAAATTGTAACCTCAGGTTCTTTTTTCGTCACTTCTGGTACTGGCCCTTCCGCCTTCACATTCGTTTCATAAACGAAACAAAACATCATAACGAAAGCTTGCATCGCAATCAGTATCCATTTCATTTCCGTTCACCTCTTTTAGGCAAGATCATACTTTCATTAGTAGTTTTTCCGGAAATGGGGGTTTTATCCATATTACATTTCTTTCGAAAATATAAAAAATGCAGATAAGGATTCACCTCATCTGCATGTATCATTTACTTTTATATAAAATGAAAGACGCCTGCAAAGCAGGCGTCTTGATGCGTTTACGGCGAGAGACCAGGCGACCACATTCGCGTGTTTAGCACTTAAGCATATCTCTCGTCTTACGTAAATTAGCTCATCGCTTTGCTAATATAACATTAATAAAGTATAAGTGCAACATGTTTATAAAAATATTTTATTTCCTCTTTCATCCAAATAAATCAAACGCAAATTATAAATTGATAAATGCAATATATATATTACAATAAACATAACAGCGAAATCATCATAAACGGGAGATAGATATTATGAAACAAATAAAGGATGAACGTCTCATTCTGCAAACGTTAAAAAACATACGTATTGTCTTTCTTTTTCAATCACTTGGTATAATCGGTGTTTTAGGCTATATCGGATTCACTGAAGGAATAGATCAAATTACGAAATCTCCATTATGGCTAGTATTTATTCTTACGAGTATGATCCTTAGTTATTTACAGTTAAGTGTTTCAATCGATGTAGAAGAAGGCGAAAAGGAAATAAAGTTAACTCCTTATTATAAACTTGTCTTCCGCTCCCTTATTGTAGGAATCGTTATGGCTATTATTTATATCATTTTCAGTCCAGAAAGACCTCTATTTGAAGCTATTTTAACAGATAGTATTCTTTTCATCTGCTTTTTAGTTTCTTATTCCGTTAGTTATTTTATTAAAAAACGTCGTTTACAAGACAACGATGAATAAAGAGGAAGGGCTCCCCCTTCCTCTTTTGTTTTGCTATCGCACTGTACCAGTTAAACCGTAACGAATGTCTCGGAACATATTCACTATGTCACGATTAAAATCGTTTGTAACTGTACCGTTACGTAGACGCGTACTCATTGCATCGACACGAGTAAACATATCATTTCTTACAGAAACATATACGTTTCTGTTTCCAACTTCATTTGCAACAGCTTGACGAATTTCGTTCGCCATCGCCGTTTCATTTGTCACTGTGTTACGTGGTTTTACCGCAATCGCTACATCGTTTCCATATACAACTGTAGACACACGGTCTACGTTATTCATACGTTTCACACGATTTGTTATTCTTTCAGCTGTTTTACCATCATTGTTAATGTATGAATTGTTCATTGTAATATTACGAGTTGGATGCGGATTAGCAATTTGTCCATTGTAATTTACATCACGGTAATAATTGTATCCTGTATCGTTACGACCATTTCTATATGTTACATAATCTGTATAACGATCATTACGCGTCACATTATCACGATACTGATGTGTATCATTATAAGATGTACGCTCGTAATTGTAGTTACGTCCATCCATTGCATTGTTTTTTGGTGTACCACATGCAGCTAATGCACTAGTAACTAACAAAGAAGCAGCAATCACTTTTACTTTCGTATTCAATACAAAAACCCCCTCTGTTAGAATGAGCTTCTCTACTGAAAAGCTCCCTCTTATGATGAGTAACAGAGAAGGTTTTTACACTGTTAATATTTCACTGGGAATTTTCTAGCACTTCATAAAAAAACTGCCTTTTCTTAATTAACAGGACTGCAAAAAAGGCGGGAATACTCCCGCCTTTTTAAACTTCTTCTTCGTCCTCTTCTTCTGAAACGGGCTCTCCAAATACATTTGGTGGATCTGGTTGATAATACATCGTTCCTGGCTGTGGTGCATATGCAGACTGAGTTGGTTGATAATATAAAGGATTCGCATATTGCGGACCGCCTGGTTGTGGACTATATAGTCTACTTTCTCCTCCGCATCCACAATCTTCCTCACCCTGCACAAGCGGCGGCATGTTATTATCCATTGGCATCATATTCGGGTTTGGCATAGACGTATGTTGCGGTCCAAACGGCGCTCCTTGCTGATATGGCATTTGATATGGATTTGGTTGTTGATAATACGGATTCGGCGGCATCATGGGCATTTGATAGGGCATCATATTTGGTGGTTGATTGTTATCCATAATCGGCATCATATTCGGCATTTGATTGTTATCC
>NZ_KV827817.1:0-48214 GCF_001836235.1 Bacillus sp. HMSC036E02
TTGTTTCGTTCAGTTTTCAAAGAACTACTTTGTCGCTCAGAAGCGACTTTATCAATATAACATTTCGTTATATTTTCGTCAACAACTTTTTTCAATAAGTTGTTTTTCGTTTGTTTTGTTTGTTACCTTTCGTGGCAACGAATATAAATATACCAGTTTGATTATTAAAATGCAATAGTTTTTCTAATAAAATTTTTAACTTAGTAAAAAAGTATAAAAACAGCACATTTCTTCTATATAAATATAATTTCTCGCACTATCAAGATTTACTATACCCACGCAAATCATGCTCAAATAAAAAAAGCTTTGGAGAAATCTCCAAAGCTTAGTCTTGTTTATGGCGCATAGCAGGGAATAATAATACATCACGAATAGATGGTGCATTTGTTAATAACATAACTAGACGATCAATACCGATTCCTAATCCACCCGTAGGAGGCATACCGTACTCAAGAGCTTCAATATAATCGTCATCCATCATGTGAGCTTCGTCATTACCTTGTTCGCGCTCTTTTAATTGCGCTTCAAAACGTTCTTTTTGATCGATTGGATCATTTAACTCAGTGAATGCATTTGCATGTTCACGCGCAACGATAAATAATTCGAAACGATCTGTAAATCTTGGATCTTCATCATTCTTTTTCGCAAGCGGCGAGATTTCTACCGGATGACCGTAAATAAATGTTGGTTGGATTAATTTATCTTCTACTTTTTGTTCGAAGAATTCATTTATAATATGACCAACTTCCATTGTATCTTTAATTTCGACATTATGTTCTTTTGCAAGTTCACGCGCTTCTTCTACACTCATCGGATTCCAGAAATCAGCTCCAGAGTATTGCTTAATCGCATCTACCATATGAAGACGTGTCCATTCTGGTTCTAGATTAATTTCATAATCACCATACTGGATTGTTGTTGTACCCAGTACTTTTTTCGCGATATGAGCAACCATATCTTCTGTTAACTTCATAATATCTTTATAATCAGCGTATGCTTCATATAATTCAATCATCGTAAACTCAGGGTTATGACGAGTTGATACACCCTCATTACGGAATACACGGCCGATCTCATATACTTTTTCTAAACCACCCACAATAAGACGCTTTAAATGTAGCTCAATTGCGATACGCATATATAATTCCATATCTAACGCATTATGGTGTGTAGTGAAAGGACGCGCAGAAGCTCCACCTGCAATTGCATGCATCATAGGTGTTTCCACTTCAAGATAACCGTTGTCATCTAGGTACCTTCTCATCTCACGAATGATTTTACTACGAGTAACGAACGTTTCACGACTTTCCATACTTGTAATTAAGTCTAAGTAACGTTGACGGTAGCGTTGTTCAACATCTTTTAATCCATGGTATTTATCTGGTAATGGACGAAGAGATTTCGTTAATAGCGTAAAGCCTGTTGCTTTTACTGAAAGTTCTCCAACGTTTGTTTTGAACACTTTACCTTCAATACCTACTAAATCACCTAAATCTGCTGTTTTAAATAATTCATACTCGTCATCTCCAACAGCATCTTTACGAACATAAATTTGAACTTGTCCATGTAAATCTTGAACATGTGCAAATCCAGCTTTCCCTTTTCCGCGTTTTGTCATAATACGACCAGCGATAGAAACAGCGATTTCCTTCTCCTCTAATTCCTCTTTAGAGAACTCTCCATATAGACTCACTAAGTCAGTTGTTGAATTTGTGCGTTCAAATCTTTTACCGAACGGGTCAATTCCTTGTTCACGTAAATTATGTAGCTTTTCACGACGAACAATCAATTGGTCGTTTAATTCTTCGTGGTTCATGTTATCCATGATATTGATATCACTCCAGCTCTATTTAATTTTACAATATATACAGTATAGCATTTTCTACTCAACTAGAAAAACTGCCAGCAACTAACTGGCAGCTCTTCTTTCTTTCACGTAATTATAGGAAGTGTATAGAAGAATGTCAATCTCCTATGTCCATTATTAACCAACGTAAATTGTTTGTTGTTTCGCTTCCACTTCTTCTACAAATGTACCTAACACATTCGCAAGGTCTTCCCGTGTGTTACAAGCATTAATACCATTACGTACACTCGCATTACCACGAACACCTTTTAAATACCAAGCTGCATGTTTTCTCATCTCTCTTACAGCGACACTTTCATTCTTTAAGTCGATAAGACGATCTAGATGCAACATACATACATCAATTTTCTCGCGCACTGTTGGTTCCGGCATTAATTCACCTGTCTCCAAATACTTTACCGTACGATAAATCATCCACGGATCTCCAAGAGCAGCACGACCAATCATAACACCATCTACACCAATTTCATCAAGCATACGCTTTGCATCTTGCGGCGTTGCGACATCACCATTTCCGATAACCGGGATATTTACAGATTGTTTTACTTGTTTAATAATATCCCAATCCGCTTTTCCTTCATACATTTGCACTCGTGTACGTCCGTGAACCGCCACAGCTTGGCCACCAGCACGCTCAACAGCCCTAGCATTTTCTATTGCGAAAATATGTTCTTCATCCCAACCGATACGCATTTTAACTGTAACCGGCTTTTCAACAGCATCTACAACCGCTGCTACCATTTCATATATTTTATTCGGGTCTAAAAGCCACCTTGCTCCAGCATCACATTTAACGATTTTCGGCACTGGACAACCCATATTAATATCAATTATGTCTGCTGTCGTATATTTATCTACATATTTCGCAGCATCTACAAGAGTTTCTTTCTCTCCACCAAAAATTTGTAAACTTAATGGCTTTTCTCTCTCGTCGATATATAACATATCTAATGTTCTTTTATTATTAAGTAATATTGCCTTATCACTTACCATTTCAGCACAAACTAAGCCGGCACCAAATTCTTTTACTGTTAAACGGAATGCAGAGTTACACACTCCCGCCATCGGTGCTAGTACAACCGGATTTTTCATCTCGATATTTGCAATCTTTAACAATCAATCTACTCCTTCCTGTACAATCACTTTGGCATTAATTCCTCTATCGAAACATTTAATGCCTTAGCAACTTCTACTACAAAATCTTGAGAAGGCGATCTATTCCCTCTCTCAACCTCACCTAAAACAGATACAGATACCCCTAGTGCTTTAGCAAAACCTTCTTGTGTGTAACCTTTTAGCTTTCGAAAAGCACGAATGCGTCTTCCCCATTTTTCTGCTTCCATACCGTTACTCCCTCTCGCCTTTTCATTTCTTCTACTTGTGAACATGAAATGTTTTGTTTTATATCTTGATTAATTTCTAACAACGGAACGATAACAAAAGCTCTTTCAAACATCCGCGGATGCGGAACAATAAGATTCTCTGCTTCAATATTCTCTTGATTATAAAGTAAAATGTCAAGGTCGATAGTCCTCGGCCCCCACCTAATTTCCCTTTTTCTTCCTAGGTCATTTTCTACTTTTTGTGTTACTTTCAATAATTCTTGTGGTGATAAATTGGTAGAAATTTTTATAACTAAATTTAAAAAGCAACTTTGGTCAGTATAGCCAACTGGCTCAGTTTCATATACAGA
This sequence comes from Bacillus sp. HMSC036E02, assembly GCF_001836235.1. Classification (NCBI taxonomy): domain Bacteria; kingdom Bacillati; phylum Bacillota; class Bacilli; order Caryophanales; family Bacillaceae; genus Bacillus; species Bacillus sp. HMSC036E02. The sequence goes on from NZ_KV827817.1 coordinate 3,561, forward strand.
TGAAATATCATCAACCTGAATATAAGGATTTTTATTTAAAAACTGAATCGCTTCGGTTAGATACGTATAACGCTCTCCAATATTTGACCCTAATGCAATGTAAGCTATATTGTTCATGGACGTTCTCTCGTAATTTCTACTGCTACAGCACGATAATGACCCGGTATCGGTGGATCCGGCTTAATTACCTTAATTGTACAGCGCGAAATACTTTCATATTGTTTTAATATATCTGCAGCAATATTTTCAGCGATACTCTCCACAAGCTTATACTTTCTATCCTCAACAACTTTTCTACATAATTCGAAAAGCTCTCCATAATTGACCGAATGCTCTAAGTCATCACTTTCCCCTGCACGCTTTAAATCCAACTCCACCGTTAAGTCAACTTTAAATCTCTGACCTAATTTATTCTCCTCTGGGAACACGCCATGATAACCATAAAACTCCATATCATGGATATAAATTTTATCCAATTACCTTACCCCCTTACCAATCATCGCATCCATCATTTTAGCCATACGCGCCATTTCTTTCACATCATGGACACGAACAAACTCACAGCCCTTTTCAATACCAAGACAAACAGTAGCTCCCGTTCCCTCAAGGCGTTCCTCTACTGGCAAATCTAATACGTGCCCAATAAAGGACTTTCTCGAAGTACCTAAGAGAACCGGATAACCTAGCACATTTAACTGTTCTAAATTACGCATCGCCTCTAAGTTCTGCTCAGGTGTTTTAGCAAAACCGATACCTGGATCTAAAATAATATTCTCATCTCGCACACCAGCATTTTTAGCAATTTTAATACTGTCATACAAATCAGCAATCATATCCGCCATTAAATTACGATAATTCATGTTATCGCGGTTATGCATTAAAATGATGGGTACATCGTAATGAGCTGCGACTTCAGCAATTTTCGGCTCCGCCTTCGCTCCCCAAATATCATTAATAATATGAGCACCAGCCTCAATTGCTTGTTTTGCAACTTCAGCTTTATATGTATCGATAGATATAGGCAATTTTACTTCTCTTGAAACTGCTTGAATCATCGGGACAACTCGCTTTATTTCTTCTTCTACCGATACTTTAGCAAAACCCGGGCGAGTAGATTCGCCACCAATATCAATAATATGAGCACCTTCACCTTGCATTTCTTTTGCGTGACGTACCGCAGCATCTACCTCCTTGTAACTCCCACCATCAGAAAACGAATCTGGTGTTACATTTAAAATCCCCATAATTAATGTCTTTTCATTTAAATTCAATGTATATTCGCCGCAGCGTAAATCATAATCCCACTTCAAACTACACATCTCCTCTTCGTAATTCATTTCTGCTCCATAATTTCTCTCTTTGCATTCCATAAAGGTACATTAAACTTTTTGTAACCACTCCTACTTTACCCGGGAAATCCTGCGCTTCTATACGATAAAGCGGAACAATTTCTTGAATGGAGTTTGTTACGAAGACTTCAGCCGCTGAAAGTAGCTCATCTTTTGTAAAGAAACCTTCCTTTACTTCTATATTTAATTCTTCAGCACTCTTTATAATAAACGCACGAGTGATACCATTTAAAATCCCTGTCTCTAACGAAGGTGTATATAAAACATCACCTTTCACAAAAAATAGATTGGAAACAATACCCTCTGCAACATAACCTGCTTCAGTAAGAAAAATACCTTCCTTACTCACAACATTTCCAATTTCACGCTTCCCTAAAATATTATTTAAATAATGATGAGACTTCAGACGAAATGTTCCTTCCGGTGTATTTCGCACTTGTTTTAGAATAACACCTTCTTTTTCCACTACATCTCCTGGAGCTGTTAAAGGTTTTATAAAAACAATAACCGAAGGCTCTTCATACATTTCCGTTTGTAATCCTATTTCATCTATACCCGCTGATACATTAAAACGTACATATGCATGCTTCAATTCATTCTTAGCAAGTAAATCTTTCAAAATAAGCATCACGTCATTTTTTGTCATTGTCCATTTAATTTGCAATGTATCCAGCGCTTCTATTAAACGGTCATAATGATCATCCAATAAAAAAGGATGACCATTATAAATACGAAACGTTTCAAAAACTCCAAGACCATATAAATAACCATGATCATAAGGAGAAATTTTCGCTTCACTTGCTTCTACATACTGACCATTTACGTAAATTAACATAATGTTGCACTTGGACTGTATTTACAAATGAAATTCTGTAACAACTCTTTCCCATGAGAAGTCATAATAGATTCCGGATGGAATTGCACACCCTCTATCGGCAATGTCTTATGACGAAGTGCCATAATTTCTCCTTCCTCTGTCCAAGATGTTACCTCTAAGCAATCGGGTAACGTCTCTTTCTTAACAATAAGGGAATGATAGCGCGTCGCAGTAAACGGATTAGGAATATCCGAAAAAATCGTCTTTCCATCATGATGCATAAGCGACGTTTTCCCATGCATTAATCGTTCTGCACGGACAACCTCTCCACCAAACACTTGTGCAATGGATTGATGCCCTAGACAAACTCCAAAAATCGGAATCTTTCCAGCAAAGTATTTAATAACTTCCATACTAATCCCCGCTTCATTAGGACTACATGGACCTGGAGAAATCATTAGAAAATCTGGTTTCATATTCTCAATATCTGAAATGGTCACTTCATCGTTACGTTTAACAACGAGCTCTTGTCCAAGTTCTCCAAGAAACTGCACTAAATTAAATGTAAAAGAATCATAATTATCAATCATTAATATCATTTCTCTCACCTAACCGTTTCTTCGCTACGTTCTTTTGCACGCCATAAAGCAATCGCCTTTTTTAACGACTCTTTATATTCATTTTCTGGATTTGAATCAATTACAATTCCCGCCCCTGCTTGTACATGAGCTTTTCCATCTTTAGCAAGAAGTGTTCTAATTACAATATTCAATTCTGTATCTCCAGAATAACCAATCCAACCGATTGAACCTGTATAAATCCCTCTTCGAACAGGTTCTAATTCCTCAATAATTTCCATCGTACGTATTTTCGGGGCACCAGTAATTGTTCCCCCAGGGAATACAGCCTTCACTAAATCAAAAGCATCTTTATCTTCTTCCACCTCACCACGCACATTAGAAACAATATGCATAACATGTGAGTATTTCTCAATTACCATAAATTCATCTACTTCTACAGTGCCATATTTACAAACACGTCCTAAATCATTTCTTTCTAAATCCACAAGCATTACATGCTCTGCTCTTTCTTTTTCGTTCTCAATTAATTCTCTTGCTAATTCTTCATCCTCTTGCTCATCCGCGCCTCTAGATCTCGTTCCAGCAATTGGTCTTGTACTTACTTCAGTTCCTTGTTTCTTAATTAACAACTCTGGCGATCCACTAACAATTTGAAAATCCCCAAGCTCCAGGTAACCCATATATGGAGATGGATTAATTTCACGAAGACTTGTATAAATTTCTAGTGGGTGTGTCTGTAACGTTCTTTCTTGTCTCGTCGACAAGTTTACTTGGAACACATCACCCGCCCCAATATATTCTTGAATACATTCAACTGCCTTCATAAAGCCGGCTTCAGTAAAAGCAACTGCTTCACTTTTCTTTTCAGGACTTTCAAAGGGCACAGTCACTTCAGGCGCTTCTGTCATCCAAAGACTCTTCCACTCATTTAGCCGTTCTTTTGCCTCTTCATATTTATCTACATAATGCGTAATAACCCATAACACTTGTTCTTTTTGATCATAGACAAATACGTCATCAAATAATAAAAAGAAGATGTCAGGTATATTAATATCATCTTCCGCAAGAGAAGGCAGCTTTTCAATATAACGGATACAGTCATAACTGAAATAGCCAATTGCACCACCTTGAAAAGGCGGATACTCTGGGTTATAGTCCGTCTTCCATTGTTCCATATATTCTTGCATTAAATCTAACGGATTCCCTCGTTTTATTGTTTCCTTACCACTTTCACTTATATGTAACGTTTCATCCTTCCCTCGGATTACCGCTACTGGGTTCAGCCCTACAATGTTATAACGACCGCCACGGCCGCTTTCTAACAAAATATGTTGCGATTTACCCTGAGAAAGAAATTTATATTGCTTAAAGAAATCTAACTGATATGGAATAGAAAGCGCTAAAGATTTTCTTCGTTGCATATCAACACCCCGTCTTCTTTTATCCCACCCTCTTAGATTAACCAGCTCAAACTACATAAGTTATTTATATAGAGATTGATTATACTCGAAGGCTAGTGAAAATAATTTAATTATACTACCTCTTATTTTACATGAAGTTTTCTAGTCATTCACTCTTTTCCTATTTCCAATCCCAAAAGAAAAAGCACCCTTTTTCAAGGATGCTTTTTCAATCACGTTTAATTATGATTCAAATTGATAAAGTGGTGTACTTAAATAACGTTCACCGTTACTCGGGATAATAACAAGTACCTTTTTCCCTTTACCTAACTTTTTCGCAACTTCTGTTGCTGCATAAATAACTGCGCCTGAAGAGATACCAACTAAAATACCTTCCTCTTTAGCCACTCTTCTCGCATATTCAAATGCTTGCTCTGTTTTCACTTGAATAATTTCATCATATACTTCTACATCCAACGTCTCCGGAACAAATCCCGCCCCAATTCCTTGGATTTTATGTGGACCTGGTTTCCCACCAGATAATACTGGTGAATCTGCAGGTTCTACTGCATAAATTTTAATATCTTTATACGCTTCCTTCAGTACTTCACCAGCACCAGTAATCGTTCCACCTGTACCAATACCTGCAATAAACGCATCTAATTGGTCACCCATTTGTTCAATAATTTCTGGACCTGTTGTTAAACGGTGAATTTCTGGATTCGATTGGTTTTTGAACTGTTGTGGTATAAAGTAGCCATGCTCTTTTGCTAATTCAGTCGCTTTACGAATTGCTCCACCCATTCCTTCAGGCCCTGGAGTCAATACTAATTCCGCACCGTAAGCACGTAATAAATTACGACGCTCAATACTCATTGTTTCTGGCATTACTAAGATTGCATTATATCCTTTAGCAGCCGCTACCATCGCTAAACCAATTCCTGTGTTACCACTTGTCGGCTCAATGATTGTATCGCCCTCTTTTAATAATCCATTTTTTTCAGCATCTTCAATCATAGCTAATGCGATACGATCTTTAACGCTACTCCCCGGATTCATAAATTCTAATTTTAAGTATATATCTGCGCTGTCTGATTCTACGATGCGGTTCAACTTAACGATCGGCGTTTTCCCGATTAATTCTGAAACTGATTGTGCCACTCGCATTCCTGTCACTCCTAACACCGAGTATTTTTATTGGTTTTATCTATATTTAGATTTTGTCAGAAAATTCCCTGTTTGTCAATTCATTTGGAGGATTGCTCCTCTTAATTCCCTTATTACAAATTCTCGATTAAATTTGTAATATCTTCTTTAGAGAACTTGTATCGTTCATTACAGAAATGACAGTGAACTTCTGTCTCTTCCTCTTCTTCACGAACTTGCTCTAACTCTGTTTTACCTAAACTAATTAATACACTCTCAATACGCTCGCGTGAGCATGTGCAATTAAATTGAACATCCATTGTTTCTAATACTTTTACTTTATCTTCTCCAAGAACTGCATATAGTAGCTCTTCCGGAGAAAGTCCTTGTTCAATCAACGTTGATACAGGTGGAATCTTTTGTAAACGGTCTTCAATAAATGAAATCGTTTCATCTTGCGCACCCGGCATAATTTGAAGGATGAATCCACCTGCCGCTAATATGCTATCATCTCCATTTACAAGAACACCAACACCTACAGAAGAAGGCGTTTGTTCAGAAACTGCAAAATAATACGTAAAGTCTTCTCCTAATTCTCCTGAAACGATTGGAGATTGACCAATAAACGGCTCACGCATTCCAATATCTTTAATTACAGTTACAAACCCCTCTGTACCTACCGCTTGATATACACGTAACTTCCCTTGTTCTGTTCCTTCAAAATCAACATGCGGATTCGTTACATAACCACGTACATCTCCATTTGCATGAGCATCTACTAAGATAGGACCAATCGGACCGTTACCTTCTACCTTAATCGTTAACTTTTGCTCACCTTTTAACATTGCGCCCATCATTGTACCCGCAGTTAAAGAACGCCCTAGTGCCGCTGAAGCTGTTCTCCATGTATCATGACGTCTTTGCGCCTCACTTACTGTATTTGTTGTACGTACACTATACGCACGCACTTCTCCATCAAACGCTAACGCTTTTACTAAATAATCTTTCATACGTATTTATTCACCTTTCTCATGCTGTAAATTTGCATTACGTTCATATAACATGTATAAACCTTTTAACGTTAAAAATGGATCTACAATATCAATTACATTCGATTCTTCGGAAATTAATTTTGCTAATCCACCTGTTGCAATAACTTTAGGTTCTTGTCTAGCTTCTTCTTTCATACGCTTAACAATACCTTCCACTTGTCCAACATAACCATAAAGAATACCCGATTGCATCGCACTTACTGTATTTTTCCCAACTACACTGCTTGGTTTTGTAATTTCGATACGAGGAAGTTTTGCTGCTCTGCTATATAAAGCCTCTGCTGAAATCATAATTCCTGGCGTAATAACTCCACCCATATAATGCTTTTCTTCGTTAATATAACAATATGTAGTAGCCGTACCAAAATCAACAATAATAAGCGGACTTCCATATAAGTGGATTCCTGCTACTGCATTTACAATTCGGTCTGCGCCTACTTCACGCGGATTTTCATATTTAATATTTAGCCCTGTTTTTATCCCAGGCCCTACTACAAGCGGTTTAATTTTAAAATATTTTTCACACATGCGCTCTAAAGCAAACATAATTGGTGGTACGACTGAAGACACAATAATACCTTTCACATCTTCAAACGAAAGACCTTCATGCTCAAGCAATTGCTTTACAAGCATTCCATATTCATCTTCTGTCTTATGACGATCTGTTTCCATGCGCCAATGCTGACGAAGTTCCCCCTCTTCAAACACACCTAGTACAGCATTTGTGTTCCCTACATCCAATACAAAAATCATATTCTCACCACTTATCTTATTTAATCTATATTTGTGCAGTATGTATAAAACTTATAAAAACATCATATCACACATACTTATATAATCAGCTTTCCTATCCTCATCATTTTACAAAAAGATTGCTCTCTATTTCAATTTTTAATACTAGTTTTACTTAAATTACTTTATCCACTAAGTTCTCAATAGTAATTAACAAAGGTTTTAACAAACAAAAAAGGAGTGACGATAGTCACTCCTTCGTTTCTTACTTATCTTCATCGTCTTTCTTCATGTTGATGTTTACTTTCACATCATCTGAAGATGTTGGACGTTCTGGCAATCTGCCGTAATCACATAAATGATTGATTTGCTCAGCATCTAACGTTTCTACTTCAAGTAACGTTTTTGCAATAAGATCTAGCTTATCACGATTTTCAGTAAGAATGTCTTTTGCACGAGCATAACATTCTTTCATAATCGTTTGCATTTCTACATCGATATCGTGTGCAATTGCATCACTGTAGTTTTGCTCTGAATGGAAGTCTCTTCCTAAGAACACTTGACCACCTTGCGAACTACCAAATTGCATTGGTCCAAGCTTATCACTCATACCGAATTCTGTAACCATACGTCTTGCAATGCCCGTCGCACGTTGGAAGTCGTTGTGAGCACCTGTACTCACTTCACCAAATACAATCTCCTCAGCTACTCGACCACCAAGTAAACCAGTGATTTTATCAAGTAACTCTGGCTTTGTCATGAAGTAACGATCTTCTTTCGGAAGCATTACTGCATATCCACCAGCTTGACCACGAGGGACAATTGTTACTTTATGAACGACATCAGCTTCATCAAGAACAACACCAATTACAGTATGACCCGCTTCATGGAAAGCAACGATATTACGTTCTTTTTCAGAGATAACACGACTTTTCTTAGCCGGACCTGCAATAACGCGATCCGTTGCTTCATCAATGTCACTCATATCAATTTTCTTCTTATCTTGACGCGCAGCTACTAAAGCAGCTTCGTTTAATAAGTTTTCAAGATCAGCACCAGAGAATCCTGGCGTACGAGTTGCAATTGCTCTTAAGTTGATATTTTCATCAAGCGGTTTATTACGAGCATGCACCTTCAGTACAGCTTCACGGCCATTTACATCTGGACGATCTACTGTAATTTGACGGTCAAAACGACCTGGACGTAATAATGCTGGATCAAGAATATCAGGACGGTTTGTCGCAGCGATGATAATAATACCTTCGTTTGCACCGAATCCATCCATTTCAACAAGTAATTGGTTCAACGTTTGCTCACGCTCATCATGGCCACCACCAAGACCTGCGCCACGTTGACGCCCTACTGCATCAATTTCATCAATGAAAATGATACAAGGAGCATTTTTCTTTGCATTTTCAAATAAATCACGTACACGTGATGCACCGACACCCACAAACATCTCTACGAAGTCAGAACCACTGATAGAGAAGAATGGAACGCCAGCCTCACCTGCAACAGCACGTGCTAATAAAGTTTTACCTGTACCTGGAGGTCCAACTAATAGGACACCCTTTGGAATACGAGCACCAACTTCAGAGAACTTACGAGGGTCTTTCAAGAATTCAACTACCTCAACAAGTTCTTGTTTCTCTTCATCCGCACCAGCAACATCTCTGAAACGAACTTTTTTCTTTTCATCATTATATAACTTCGCCTTACTTTTCCCGAAGTTCATAACACGGCTACCGCCGCCTTGAGCTTGGTTTAATAAGAAGAAGAATAAAATGAAGATGATGACAAATGGAATGATTGAAGTAAAGAATGTTACCCAGGCACTTGTTTCTTCTGCTGGTTGATACTTAACTTCGGCACCTTTCGCTTTATCATTAATTTTCTTTTGTAATTCCTCAGTATTTGGTGCATAAGTAACAAATTGTTCTCCTTGGCTAGAGTTATTAAATTGTCCTTTTACCTCAAATACACCATTTTTCGGTTGAAGTTGCACATTACGCACTTCACCGCTTTCTAGTTTAGTAATGAATTTGTCGTAGCTAACTGATGTCGTTTTTTGTGTCGAACCATTAAAATAGCTCACGATTCCAATTACTACTAAGAATATCAGTAAATAAAAGATGGTATTACGGAAGATACGATTCATTCCTAACCTCCTCTCACGGCATAAACACTATAGTAAATCGTAACATAGAAAAACTTTCCTATACAATTGTGAAGCCTATATTTAATTAATTTGAGTAAACGCTTGGTTTTAATACGCCTACATAAGGAAGATTACGGTACTGCTCTTTATAATCTAATCCATATCCTACTACAAATTCATGTGGAACAGTAAATCCAACATAATCCGCTTTCAGATCAACCTTACGGCCTGTTGGCTTATCTAATAATGTAACAATTTTTACAGACTTCGCTTTACGATATTTGAATAAGTCTACTAAGTAGCTTAGTGTAAGACCACTATCAATAATATCTTCGACGATTAAAATATCGCGACCTTCTACAGAAGTATCAAGATCTTTTAAAATTTTCACTTCGCCTGTTGAAACTGTAGAGTGACCGTAACTAGATACAGCCATAAAATCCATTTCAAGATATGTATCTGTTCTCTTTAATAAATCTGCCATGAATGGCATTGCGCCTTTTAATACACCAATTGCAAGAGGTACTGTGTTTTTATAATCCTCTGCAACAATTGCACCTAGTTCGCGCACCTTTTCTTGTATTTGCTCTTCAGAAATTAATACTTTTTCGATATCTTGATTCATCATTTCATTATCCTCCCGGAAGACTCCTTGCTTTTGTAGTGAATAATCATATATTTATCCTTCTTTGCCATCTCTTTCGAAATTGCAAATGCAGATCGCTTCAACAAGGGTACCCAAATAATGGTCCCACTTGCATCACAAACGACCGGCCATTCTTCTCTTTTTTCTTTCGGTACTTTTGCTTCGATAAAAATAGCTTTTATCTTTTTCGTGCCATTCATACCTTGTATTGACATGCGATCTCCATTTTCCCTAGAACGAATACGAAGTGGATATGATATATCATTATACTTAGCAACAAATACTGTTTCATTCATGTTACTTGGTATATCTTCGCTCACCTCTGTTACAAATTCATCCCCGTTCAATAGCGTAATGGTCCCGGGTACTGATAAATCTTGTAAAAAAGGAGAAACAATTTCTTGTTTAAATCTAAAGCTACACTCCTCGTATGTACGAACAATTTTCAAATCACCTGGAAAATCAAGTGAACCTGAAGGTTGTGTCCGCTTAAAAAACTCAATCACCTTGTCAATATGTATGGAAGAAAGAGAAGATGGAATCTTATATTCATAAAGATAGTTTAATATTAGTTGAATCCCTCTTCTTTGTAAAGGCATAGACATGGATTCAAAGGCAGGAATTGATAAGCTAATTTGTTTATCACTTTTTTTTGTAATTACTTTATTCATTTTCTCAAAAGCTAATTCCTGCAAATAAGCCTCATCCTCTTGCATCTGCACGCTAAATTTTTGGAATTTCTCATGCACTTGTGGATTTTCTTCTTTCAAATGAGGAAGGACATATTTACGTAATCGATTCCTTGTATATACTTCCTTTTTATTACTCGGATCTATACGTGGCATTAAATTTAGCTTATTACAGTAATCAACAATTTCTTCCTTCGTTACCCCAAGTAACGGCCTAATTAAATACCCATTATGAAAAGGACGCTTCACTGCAATTCCTGCATATCCTTTCGGAGTACTCCCTCTTACAAGACGCATTAAAATTGTCTCGACTTGATCATCTCCATGATGTCCAAGAGCAACATATCTTGCATCATATTTCTTCATTATTCTTTCCAAAAATGCATATCTGCATTCTCTAGCAGCAACCTGTGCATTCATTCCGTATTGCCGTTGATATTGTGATACATTAATCCTTATCGTTTCACAAATAATTCCCAGTTCTTCACAGAGGCCCTGCACAAACCGTAAATCCTCATGAGATTCATCACCTCTAAACATATGATCCACATGAGCTACTACAATTTCCAACTGTTTTTCCGCTCTTTTTTCTAATAAATAATATAAAAGCGCTAACGAGTCAGGACCACCAGAAACTCCCACAACAATTGTTGAATCATTTTTTAATACATCATGCTGCTTTACAAAGTCATCTACTTTTTCAACAAATGTATCTTTCAACTTCGTAATCACCTTTCATTAAACAAGAACAGCAACGTTAGTTGCCTTGTCTACAATGGTACAACTTTTACAAACATTGTGCAAAAAAAAGATATACAAAAATTACATTTTTATCTTACATCCTCCGTGTATATTCACAAAATTAATAACATTACCTTTTTCCACAAAAAAACCTAGGTATTCACCTAGGTTTTTAAAATCAAATTATAGATAAACATTCCACTTACATTTTACTGCGCCTGCATTCCTACAATCGGAATCGTAGCCCACTTCGGCATATTTTTCTTCACTTTTGCCACTACAATAGTCATATCATCATTTATATAACCATCACAAGAGCGAATCACTTCTTCCATAATGATATCAGCAATTTCTTGCGGGTCTTCGGTTTGCAATTCTTTAATTTTTCGTTTCATCCACAATTCATGATTCTCCACATGCTGTGCTCCCTCAAAAATCCCATCGCTCATCATAATAAGAATATCGCCCGTTTTTAATTGTTCACCCACCACATCAACTTCAACATCTTCAATGATTCCCATCGGCAAATTACTTGCTTCAATTTTCAAAATATTATTTGCGCGTTTAACAAAACTCGGCGTCGATCCAATCTTTAAAAACCTTGCACTCGCATCCCGCAAATCTACCATAGCTAAATCTAACGTCGTAAACATCTCTTCTGTCGTTCTCAAAGAAAGAATTGAATTGATAGACTTAATTGCTATTTCTTCATCAATGCCCGATTGGAGTATTTTTTGTAATAATTTCACCGTTTCCTTACTTTCCATATGAGCCCTTTGCCCATTCCCCATACCATCACTAATTGCAAGTGCATATTTACCAACACTTAAATCCATCATCGCATAAGAGTCACCCGAAACAAATCCACCGCCTTTTGCAGCTGTAGCCAATCCTGTATCAAGAGAATACGTCTTCGCCGAACCAAATGATATTAAACTATGGCCATTTGGATAAGAAGACTTTTCTTCATGTTTAACGACAATATTTTCTTTAAGGATATCCGAAAGCATCGGTGCAACTAACTTTTCACATTCACCATGTTCATTAGATGCAACTGGAATTAACATTTCAATATCAATACTTCCTCTATCTAAACAATAAATATCAACATGCTCTACTTCGACACCAAAATCACGGAATGCTTGCATAATCTGTTCTTCCTGCACTTGATGATTTTCACGCTCTCGTTGTATCTCCTTAGCAAAATCCTCCATAACCTTTGATACACCTAATAGTTGCTCCGCTACTATTCTACGATTTTCCTTCATTTGTTTTCGTAATTTTTGTCCCTCATAGAAGTGATCTAATTCACCCGCTACTAAATCCGTCACTTTTTTCCCTCTCACACAATGCTTGTCCCACTCACGAACTAATTTACGATTATGTTGCAGGGTTCCTTCTTCCGTTTCATTCATTATTTGTTTCATATAATCGTACGTTTTATCAAAATTCACTACCCAGCATTGATCCTTTTTAAAGCATGTTTGACATGTTTTCGCAGTAATTGTACTCAAAAACAAATCTGCTTCTGTCTCTTTATCTTCTTCCTCTACATACCCATATACAGAAAAGCTATTAGATAAAGCAGCAAATACATTTGCAAATTGGTTGATTTTATTTGCTGTAACATCACGCATCCTTCTTAAATATTGTTGTTGATCTTGCGAATGCTCTTGTGTACCTGGCATAAATTTAGCAATACGATCCAAAACAAGCTTCGGTGTTAATAAGAAGATAACAATCGCTACACCTGACTCAATTAAAGTTGTTACAATATTTGTCTGTTTGTCCACATATAATGTAATTAAGCTTGTCCCAATTAATAAACCTAAACTAACACCTAAACGCTTCCCTTCTTTTAACAATCCACCAAGCAATCCAGAGAAAGCAAGAAGGCTAAGCTGAGACAAGCTAGACACATTTGCTAAACTTAATATTAGTCCTGTTACAACCCCTACTGTGGATCCTGTGGCAGCACCTGCAATAAATGCAAATACTAGCACTAAATACCTTGTAAAAATATGTTGAATAGAAGCATCATATACAAACCAATCTGTTGTACCCGTTAAAACAGATGCTAGTAATATAATCAAACAAACAATTTCTTCCGTCTCTAATGCCTGTTGTTTTCCTTTCCTTTCCACTAAAAGCGGGACGCTTTGTAAAAATATCATAGTTAATACGAAACTAAGCCCAGCCTCAATGGTACTAACGAGTAAATCGTACATGGTGACAGTTTGTTGCGCAAAATATACAACAACTAAGTGTGCGGTTAATGCGGAGATAAATACTTGAAATGGAACAAGTCCAACAGTTTTACGTGTAAATCGACTAAAGAAGATATTATAAATGAAGAAGGTAAAGATAGATGCAAAGGTAAAAAACAAATTATCTATCGATACCGAAAGAGCTCCTCCCATTAGAGCTAAAAATGCTAGCGGCATCTTATCCCGCTTCATAACATAAACAGCAGCAAAAAATGGCAGTGCAAACGGTAAAATATTTGTTAATATATATGCTCGTCCCAAAAGAAAACCAATAACAACAATAATAAATCCCCATCTAAAGAAAACTTGCTCAAATTTCATTCGCAACTTACTCGTCCACTTTATTCCTCCAAGCTGACTCTCATTCATTGCCAATGCACTTGTATTCATAGTATTCCTTCCTGCTTTAGGCATATTTTTAACACCACCTGCATAGTTTAATTACTGTCATTATAAAAGATGATTGTTGGTTTTTTTGTCAAAACAACAGTTTTCACTTTTATAATCGTTCGACTTTTTATTCGAAATAACTCTACAGATATACACGGTATGTAAGTTATTTTTGAGATTTTAATTAAACATTCAGAAAATATAGGATGATTTTGTAGAAGTGTTGTATATCTTAATTTATTTAACAAAAAAAGATCATGCAAATTTGCATGATCTTTTTAGATGACCCGTACGGGATTCGAACCCGTGTTACCGCCGTGAAAGGGCGGTGTCTTAACCACTTGACCAACGGGCCGTTAAATTAAATATAGCGGCGGAGGGGATCGAACCCCCGACCTCACGGGTATGAACCGTACGCTCTAGCCAGCTGAGCTACACCGCCATGTCGTCTTATTTAACGGACAATTAGTATCTTACATCAGATACTAATTAAAGTCAACACATCTCAAAAACTTTTTTAAAAATATTTTTAACATATAAAAAAGCACCCTGAGCCATCACTCTGGGTACCTCTCTATATGTTAAAAACTAAACGTCCTTATTATCCGCGACGCGCGCCACGGCCACCACGTTTAGACTCTGTGTTACGCTTTAAAGAAGTTAAACGATCTTCGCTATCTTTTAAGAAGCGTGCCATCTTTTGCTCAAATGTTTCTTTCGGAGCTCGGTCGTTACCGCCACCGCGATTATCTCTGTTGAAAGAGCGATTATTACGTTGTGGACGTCCAGAACGTTGTTGATCACCACCGCGTTGGTATTCACCGCGTGGACGATCTCCTTCTGTTTTTTCACGTTCTTTCGCTTTTTTGATAGATAAACCAATCTTTCCATCTTTTTCAACATTAATAACTTTTACTTCTACTTGGTCGCCCACTTTTAAGTGATCGTTAATATCTTTTACATAGTTATCAGCAACTTCACTAATATGAACAAGACCCGTTAAGCCCTCTGGCAGCTCCACAAAAGCCCCAAAATTTGTAATACCTGTTACTTTACCCTGTAACTTGCTGCCTACCTCGATTGACATAAAAAAAATGCTCCTCCTTAGTGGTTAAAAAGTCAAATTTTACTTTATTATATATAATCCTAAAATATAGTGTCAATAAGACATACTCTACTTAGAAACAGGAAAAATTATCTCCCCTTTACCAGAGAAGAAATAATCCCTTCTAGCAATCTTTAATACGTACTCTTCATCATTTAACTTTTGAACTTCGTCTTTTAGACTTTTTTCTTTATTCGTTAATGAATCCAGTTCTTTTTTCATGTCCTTAACTTTTGCTTCTTTTGCTTTAATGGAACTGTTTTGTTGATAAAACGTTACACCAATACTCGCAATAATTGTAAAAGTAAAGACAAGAAAAACCGCTAAACGGCGATAAAGTCGCTTCCTGTTCTCATCCGTTTGTATTATATGCTCTTTAACAGGATTTGGACTCTGTTTTTCGATTGTTCTTTGTCTCAGTTCCCTCATTTCCGAGGTCCCCCTAACTTCTTTTTTATATGCTCCCATAGTTGGAAGATATGTCCCTTCAATTTTGCTATATATTGCAGGAACCCTATATGTTTCACTATAAAAAGTTTAACACGATTAGGGAGAAGTTTCCATATGAGCGAAGCAATAAATCGAACAGGCCAGAAAAAAACTTTCCATATGAAAAGTAATATCCAAATCACCATTTTCCATAACACATGTCCAATTGAAAGCAGTATACGAAATAAGAATAATATAAATGCAATAAATAGCTGCGCTATAATAATAACAGGTTTTATCATGAGTAGCTGTATAATTCGAACAAAAAAATATGTTGTTTGCATAAAAATATAGATGAGAAAATTTAACAGCTTCATGTATAGTGCCTTCAGTAAGCTTTGATATGCCGCAAAACCACATAATAATGCCAAAAACACATATATACGTAGCTCAGCTTCATTTACGAGAAGCAATACATAAAAGACGGATAATGCTTGGACAATCCAAAATAATATATCATGTATAAATACAAGCCAACGTTTACGTTCTTGGCGCTTTAAAAAACGTTGATATGTATCTAAAGACGCTCCAATCCAAGCACCCATTCCAATCATTGAAAGCATTGTATACAACTGAATTGTTAAGCTCATTTAAACAACTTACTAAAGAAACCTTTAGTTTTTTCCCCTTGATTTTCATCAATATACAGCATCTCATTAACTTTCCCTTTAATCGACACAATACCTTTTTCCACATCTAAATTTTTCATTTGTAAATTTTGACCACGAATTGTTAAAAAACCCATTACGGTCTCTAGTAAAAACTCTTCGCTATCAAAACTCTCTACCTGCTTCACACCGGTAATATCAATTATACGCCTGCCACGCATAATAATGTCATGCTCTACAGAAACATTTTGTTGATTAGAAGACGTAGGTGAGTAACCATTATTCACGTAAATCCCCCCATAGGTTTTTACTAGCTAATAGTAATGTATGAGGGGATAAATGATTTTAGAACAAGCCTTCTTCCGCTTTTACTTTTTCTTCACGAACTAAGCTATACATATTTGCTGCATCTTCTTTTTTAGTTGTTTCTTTTAATTCATTTATTTTCACAGTCACTATTTTTTGACCAAAACGAATTGTTAATTCGTCAGCTACTTTCACATCAGAACTTGCTTTTGCCACTTGACCATTAATAGATATTCTTCCTTGATCAGCTACTTCTTTCGCTAATGTTCTTCTTTTAATTAAACGTGATACTTTTAAAAACTTATCTAGACGCATATCAAATCCCCCTATTAACGCTCTGTCTGTTTCGCTTCTTCCCATAAAACATCTAACTGTTCTAATGATAAATCTTTCATCTCTTTATTCATTTCAGCTACTTTTGCCTCCATGTATAAAAAACGACCAGTAAATTTCTCATTAGTTGAACGTAACGCCTCTTCTGGATCTATTTTGTAATGACGAGCTATATTAACAAATGCAAATAGTAAATCACCAAACTCACCCAGCATCTTTTTCTCATCCATATTTGTAACCTCTTGTTGGAACTCTTGCCATTCTTCCAAAGCTTTCTCTATCATCGGTTGCACATCAACCCAATCAAATCCAACCTTACCAGCTTTCTTCTGAATTTCATAGGCGCGTAGTAACTGCGGCAAACTTTTGGGAACACCATTTAAAACAGATTCTTTCACGAATCCTTTTTCTTGTTTTTTAATTTCTTCCCAATTTGCAATCACTTCATCAGCGCTGTTTACATCCGTATTTCCAAACACATGCGGATGGCGACGAACCATTTTCTCAGATAGAGTTCGAATGATATCATCTATAGAGAACCAACCTTCATCTTCTCCGATTTGAGCATGAAGCATAACTTGTAATAATATATCACCTAATTCTTCTACTAAGTGATCATCATCCTCTTCATCGATTGCTTCCAACACTTCATAAGCTTCCTCAATTAAATATTTCTTTAATGATTGATGTGTTTGCTTTTTATCCCACGGACAACCATTTGGACCACGAAGTTCCGCAATAATTTCTCTAAGAACATCAAACTGTTGATACAAGGACGCACGCTCCTGAACTGGCGGCACGTACACACTCGTTAAATTATTCAATTCCGTTTCATGATCTAACATGTACAACGGTACCTTCTTTACTTGTTCAAATGAAGTTCCTGCAGCTGTTACGATATACACTTCATAATCATCTGGTAACATCTCCATTAATGTTAATTTCACATCAGATGCAACGAATGCATCATATACTTGGCAAAAGATTAAATGTTGACGCAGTTCTAATTGCCCTCTTTCAAATGATGTAGCATCAAGTAATTGGAATCCTTCAATCGGATCAATCTTTAGACTTGCAAACATAGGATCAAGGAAACTTTGTCCACCCTCAATTCGCACTTCAACATTTGAAACTTCTCCTTTTTCCAACAGTAGCTGAACTGTTCTTTCTGCTACAAGTGGATGCCCGGGAACAGCATAGATAATTTCTGTACCTTCAGCTTGTTCTAGCAATTTATTCGCAATTGTTTCATATACAATTTCAAACGTATCATGTGCTTCATATACAGCATCAAAAGACGTATATTGTACGCCTTCTTTCTCCAATTCTTCTATAACTGGATGTTCTTTCGTTCTAACAAACAGATGGTCTGCTTCTTTTATTTTTCGATATACACCCATCGTTAGCTGATCTAATTCACCAGCTCCTAAACCTAAAATAGTAATGATTCCACTCACAACCAGTCACCTCTATCCACTCTTCTTCAATGAACCTTCTTTTTTCTCTTGTTTCATAACGGTTCCTAATTCTTTTTTTGTAAATACACGTAATTTCAAAATAAAAAACATATATGTCAATCCGCCAATGGCTACACCTAACAACGCTTCAAGTGTCGCGCTTCCTCTATGTTCCGTATCAATTACTAATCCAGACATCTGTAACACACGTGTGAATATCATTAATACAAATCCCATACAGATACCACTAATTACTATCCCTAACATATTTCGCTTATTGATAAGTGACCCTGATACAGCTCTCGTAAGCAACAAAGTATTTAGTCCAGAGATTATAATTAACGCACATAAAGTCGCAAAGGCTGCACCTTTCACACCCAAATAAGGCATGAATATATAATTTAACGCTAACTTTAAGCAACCTCCAAATACAACAAATAATGCTGGCTTAAACGTTTGCCCCAATCCTTGTAAAATAGAAGCTGTCGTAATTGACAATGAACTAAATAAAATAGATAACGATAAAATAGATAAAACATCTGATCCATCACTGTTTTCAAACAACATAATATTCGTAGGTTGAATAATACAAGTTAGTCCAATAGCTGCTGCAAGTCCAATAACACATGTTATTTTCACTGCTAACTTTACCTTTTCTTGAATAAAGGAAAGATCTCCTCTTTCCTTCGCCGCTGTAATAATCGGAATAAGTGACAACGAGAAAGAAGTCGTCACAACAGTACCTAATTGCATTAGCGGAATACTTCTATCATAAACACCCTTTAATACCTTTGCATTTTCAGCCTGTTCTCCCACACCAATAAGTAAGCTGTAAAAGGACACTGAATCAGCCATCTGTATAAAAATAAGCACTAAATTACTAACACAAATCGCTAACCCCTGCCAAAAAAGGATTTTAACTATCTTCCTTTTACCCTTAATTCTCGCTGCACTTTTGAAGAATATAGAACGAAAATCTTGACGCATATACAATATAAGTACAATAATCCCAATAAGACCACCCGCAATTGAGCCTAACATAGCCCCTGCACCAACTGTATATAAATCAAATCCGTGAGCAATTAGGAATAGCGATAAAAATACAATAATAGAAACTCGAATTGTTTGTTCTATTACTTGCGAAACAGCCGTTGGCATCATATTATTAAATCCTTGAAAATACCCTCTTGCTACAGACAAAAATGGCATCAATAAGAATGAAAATGAAATAACACGTAGTAACTTATCTAAGTGTATATCGCCCATAGCTACCGCAATTGTTTCGGCCCCAAAAAACAATGTCAAGAAGCCTATAAAACCAATTCCTAATAAGAACCAAAAAGATACACAAATAATTTCTTCTGCTTCTTTTTGTTTTCCCCGCTCTAATCGTTCTGCAACCATTTTCGAAATGATAACAGGAAATCCATAAGTAGCTAAAATTAAACAAAATCCATAAAACGGGTAAATTTGTTGGTAAATATAAAACCCAATATCCCCCGCTATATTTTGATATGGAATACGGTAAAAAGCGCTTAATACTTTTGTAACGAAACTTGCAATCGTTAATATAATAGCCCCACGCCAAAAGGCTTGATACTTCTTCGCTTCCATACAAGAAAACTCCTTTTTCTATTCTCACCTCTCGTATTATATCATAAAGAAAAGAACAAACTCCCTTCCCAACACGGGTAATAATGAGTTCCTACACGTTAAAAATATTCAACGAAAAAAGGTAGCAAAGTGCTACCTTCATTCAATATACATATATCTCCAAATAATTGATTTCTCAAAAAGAAAGATCATAATTAGGAAAGATTGCTACTTCTAAAATCAATATACCCTTACTGTTCCATTTGTTTCGCTAAGAAACTGGCAGCAGTATTAACCGCTTTATGCTCGATCTCGCTTATAATAGCTTCTTTTGAAAAAATAATGACAGCTCCAATCGGATCTCCGTTTGCAACAATTGGTCCAACTGTATAAGAATGAACCTTTTCTGTTACACCATCAATAATGGAAATATCACTTTCATCCGTCATAATAACAGACTTTCGTTCTTCCATCGTTTTTTCAATTAAATCGCCAACACTTTTATTTAAGTATTCTTTTTTCGATACACCTGATACTGCGATGATAGAATCTCGATCACACACAAGCACATTATGTCCTAAGCTGTCATATAAAGCATCAGCATATTCTTTTGCAAAATCACCTAGCTCACTAATTGGAGAATACTTCTTTAAAATTACCTCTCCATCGCGATCAACAAATATTTCTAGTGGGTCTCCTTCTCGAATACGTAAAGTTCTACGAATTTCCTTCGGGATTACGACCCTGCCTAAATCATCAATTCGACGTACGATTCCAGTTGCTTTCATTCTAATGCTGCCTCACTTTCTACTGATGATCAAAGTGGTGAATTTACCTGTTCATGTAAAAATCACCAACTGTTAGATATAGTATTTTACACATTAGTTCTTCTATGCACGTCGAATTGTATTTTTTTATCTTATTTTAGGCATTTATTACTTCTTTTTTTACATCTGGTAAGCCTTTTAATAAATTTTCAGCAATCGTTAACCACTTCGATGTCTCTAAGCCATTTGTTTTCATAACAATTTTCAATTGTGATCCTTCCATTCCTAAACCAATCATACGTCCAAAACTATTTCCGAGCATGAATAATTTTCCACCATCAATATTTTGACTTGCTTGTTCAGAAAACAGGAATGTTACTTCAAATTTATTCTGCTTAATTAATTCAATTTGTTCTTTCATTGCCAACACTTTAATATTTGCAATTTGTAATAAATAACCAACTTCTTGTGGATAATCGCCAAATCTATCGATCATTTCTTCCTGCAATTCTTCAATATCCTCAATTGCAGAAACACCTCTAAATTGTTTATACATCATAATTTTTTGCTTACTATCTGAAATATAAGCATCTGGTAAGTATGCATCTACCTCTAAGTCAATTTCAACATTAACTATATTTTCAGCCCCATCTGTTCCTCTACGCTGTTCAATTGCATCTTTTAACATTTGAGAATATAGATCAAATCCGACAGAATCAATAAATCCATGCTGTTCTGCCCCTAACAAATTACCTGCTCCACGAATAGATAAATCTCTCATCGCAATTTTGAAACCAGATCCAAGTTCCGTGAACTCTTTAATTGCTTGTAGACGCTTCTCTGCAACCTCTGACAGCACTTTGTCACGTTTATATGCAAAGTATGCATATGCAACACGATTAGAACGTCCAACACGCCCACGAAGCTGATACAACTGTGATAATCCCATACGATCTGCATCAAATACAATTAACGTATTTACATTCGGAATATCTACACCCGTCTCAATAATTGTTGTACTTACAAGAACATCATGCTGTCCTTCTAAAAATGATAGCATAACAGACTCTAATTCGCTTTCGTTCATTTTCCCATGTGCGTACGTTACGCGGGCATCTGGAACTAACATCGAAATTTCATCTGCTTTTCTTTCAATATCCTCTACACGGTTATATAGGAAGTAAACTTGACCACCTCTTGCAAGCTCTCGCTCTATCGCCTCTCGCATTAACGCTGGATTATACTCGACTACATACGTTTGGACTGGGAAACGATTTTCTGGTGGTGTCTCAATAACAGATAAGTCGCGCACACCAAGCATAGACATATGAAGCGTCCGCGGAATCGGAGTTGCCGTTAATGTTAATACGTCAACATTCGCCTTCAATTGTTTAATTTTTTCTTTATGTGTCACACCAAATCTTTGTTCTTCATCAATAATAAGAAGCCCTAAATCTTTATAAGTAACATCTTTAGATAAAATACGATGTGTTCCGATTACAATATCTACTGTTCCATCCTTTAAGCCCTTAATTGTTTCATTTTGTTGTTTCCTCGTACGGAATCTACTTAATAAGCCTATATTGATTGGATAATCTTGAAAACGCTCTCGAATTGTTTCATAGTGTTGCTGCGCAAGAATCGTTGTCGGTACTAAAATTGCAACTTGTTTTTCATCCATAATCGCTTTAAATGCCGCACGAATAGCCACCTCAGTCTTTCCATACCCTACATCACCACAAAGGAGCCTATCCATCGGGCGTCCGCGTTCCATATCTTTTTTAATCTCGTCAATAGAACGTAACTGATCCTCTGTCTCTTGGTATGGGAAAGATGATTCGAACTCTTGTTGTTCTGCCGTATCTGGCGTATATGCATAGCCTTTTGAAGCTTCGCGCTCAGCATATAGTTTAATTAGGTCATCCGCAATGTCTTGTACAGATTTTTCAACTTTCGTTTTAACCTTTTTCCAATCATTCCCACCTAATTTGTAAACTTTCGGATCCTTACCTTCAGATCCTACATATTTTTGAACTTGATCAATTTGTTCAATTGGAACGTATAGCTTATCATTACCTTGATATTTAATATTTAAATAATCTTTATGAACACCATTAATCTCTAATGTCTCAATACCTAAAAATTTACCTATACCATGATTTACATGAACTACATAATCTCCAACTTTTAATTCCGAATAACTTTTAATACGTTCAGCATTCGATAGCTTTTGTTTACGTTTTGATTTTTTAACTTTCTTATGAAAAAGCTCCTTTTCAGTAATGACAACAAGCTTTTGCATCGGCATTTCAAATCCTGCATGTAAATCACCTACAGCAATTTGTAACCTTCCAGGCAATAAAATATCTGTACCTTCTACAATATCTGCCTCAATATCATAATCACTTAAAATATGTTGTAATTTTTTCACACGTTCATCATCTGTTCCGAGTACAACAGTCGTAAAATGCCCTTCATTCCATCTATCAATTTCTGTTTTTAACAAATTCATCTGTCCATGGAAATCTTGCATTGTTTTACATGTTACATTAACAATATTTTGCGGATGTGTGTGTGCGATATGACGCAAGAATAACGTTAAATATACAAAACTTCTTTTTTTATGATGAAGAAACCCCTCGAATGGGTGAGAGAAAGATAAATCTTGAATAATTGTTCCTTCACCAAGAAGTGATATATACCATTCCGCCTCTTCTGTTTCAAGATGTGATGCTGTTTCTTGAATACGGGAAATCTCATCTAAAATTACAACACCATCTTCTGGTAAATAATCTATCAGACTAGCAGGTTCTTTATAGAAAATAGATAAGTATTTAAACATCTGTTCTATACTTTGCCCGTTTTTCAACATCTCAATTTCATGACTTACCGTCTCAAGCACTTTAGTCTTTAGTTTATCATCAGAAAGTTTTTGCATCGTCTTAGTCAAGCCTTCTTCAAGATGCTGAATTCCTGATTTTAATTCTTCCTGTGAAAATAAAAACTCTGTTGCCGGACCAAACCTAACGCTTTCTTTTTTACCTTGAGAACGCTGTTCATCCACATCAAATAATCGAATAGAATCGACTTCTGTATCAAAGAATTCAATACGAAATGGTAGTTCTTCAGTTAAAGGATAAATATCTAATATTCCCCCACGCAAACTGAACTCCCCTGGAGCTTCTACCATCGACTTACGTTCATAGCCAATATGATGTAAAGTATGCAAGAGCGCATCTAAATCAATCTCTTGCCCTAGATTGATTTCAACTTGCTTTTGCTTCCACAATTCTTTTATTGGTAAAAATCTACGCAATCCTGCCACTGGCGCTACAATGATTCCATTCTCTCCCGCAGCCAAGCGATTTAACACTTCTATACGTTGCGCCTTCAATTCTGGACTTGCAACTCCAATTTCCGATGCTATCAGTTCATTCACTGGATATAACCACACATCTTTTTCACCAAGTAACGCCACTAAATCTTCATGTACTTTTTGTGCTTGGTATAAGTTATGTGTCACGATTAATTGTGATTTTTTTGTTTTTTTATATAAAGCCGCCATTAATAATGAACGAGAAGACGTTGCCATCCCTGATATAAGTTGTTCTTTTAACCCATCTTCTAGCCCATTAATAACCGATTGTATCTCTTCATTTTTATAAAATTGCTCTAATAAACCTATCATTTTTAAAACTCCTCTCAACATAAAGAGCAAGTCATTCTATTTTATGCAAATATTTTGGAAAAGGAAAACAGAAAAATGCTTTGGACATGCCAAAGCGACAACATTTTATTGCAGAAATTTTTCATACTCATAATACTCAGGATAAGATGCGAGCGTTTCTTGACACGATTCACAAATCGTTTTTATATATATATTTCCATTCTCATGAAAATGAATCATTTCTACTACTTCTTGCTCCGTTAGTTGAAATAAAACGTCGCTATATACTTTTTCTGCGTTAATGGAGCCTACATTACCTCCGCAGTGTCTGCAATAATAATACCCTTCCATACTAGCCTCCTAAAAATTCAATTACTACTAGTATGGGTAAAACAAAAGAGAAATATTCCCAATCTCATTTTTAACTATTGAAAGTATTCATGATTTGAAGAAAAGGCTTATTTAGCCACTCTTCACATGCATCCGCTGCTTTTTCAATAGAATGGTTAACATCCGCAATCTCTTCAGATGTAAAGCGTCCTAATACATAATCGACTACCTTCATTCCATTTTTCGGGCGATCAATTCCCATACGGATACGTTGAAATTCTTGTGTTCCTAGGTGCGAAATCGTTGACTTTACACCATTATGTCCACCAGCACTACCTTTCATGCGAAGACGCAATTTACCTACAGGAATGTCTAAATCGTCGTACATAACAACGAAGTCCTCAACATCAATTTTATAATAATCCATGAGTGGACGAATACTTTCCCCAGATAAATTCATGTATGTTAGCGGCTTTAATAAGATTACCTTTTCTCCATTAACAAACCCTGCACCAAATACACCTTTAAATTTTTGTTCATTCAAAGAAATGTTCCAACGCTTCGCAAGTTCATCAATGGCCATAAATCCAATATTATGCCTTGTTAATTCATATTCTCTACCTGGGTTCCCAAGTCCTACTATCAATTTCATTCTTGTACCACTACTTTCTTTTTTCGATACGAAAAGACGTAACCAATTTTGGTTACGTCTCATTCTATCCAATTAATTGAATAATACACTCACAGATTCTTCTTCGTATACACGAATGATTGCTTCTCCGATTAATGGAGCAACTGAAAGTTCATGTACTTTGTCGATTTTCTTCTCTTCCGGTAATACGATAGAGTTCGTTACAACTAACTCTTTAATATTTGAATTTTGAATACGCTCAATTGCTGGACCAGATAATACTGGGTGTGTACAGCAAGCATATACTTCAGAAGCACCGTTCTCAACAAGAGCGTTTGCTGCTAATGTAATTGTACCAGCTGTATCAATGATGTCATCAATTAAAATCGCTGTTTTGCCTTCAATATTACCGATAATGTTCATTACCTCTGAAACGTTCGGGCGAGGACGACGCTTATCAATAATAGCGATTGGCGCTTTTAGACGATCTGCCATTTTTCTCGCACGAGTTACACCACCATGATCAGGAGACACGATTACGATATCTTTAAGACCTTTTGTTTCAAAGTAATCAGAAAGAATCGGTACACCCATTAAGTGGTCGATTGGGATATCAAAGAACCCTTGAATTTGTGGAGCATGTAAATCTAGAGTGATTACACGAGTTGCACCTGCTGTTTCAAGCAAGTTTGCTACAAGTTTCGATGTAATTGGTTCACGAGAACGCGCTTTACGGTCTTGACGCGCATAACCATAGTAAGGAATAACAATATTAATTGTTTTCGCAGATGCACGTTTTAATGCATCGATCATAATAAGTAATTCCATGATATGTTCGTTTACTGGGAAGCTTGTAGATTGAATAATGAATACATCGCAACCACGGATACTTTCTTCAATGTTAATTTGAACTTCTCCGTCACTAAAACGATCAACAGAACATTTTCCTAGTCCTACTCCAATATGCTTTGCAATCTGCTCAGCAAGTTCCTTATTAGAGTTTAAAGAGAATACTTTCAAATTAGAATTTAGATATTGAGTCGACATCTAGATTAACCCTCCACATTATTATGATTTTTTCTTATTCAGCAATTGATCAACATAGTCTTCTTTGTTAACTTGACGTGCACGTGCTACCGATAATGCTTTTGATGGAACATTCTCTGTAATTGTAGAGCCTGCCGCCACATAAGCACCATCTTCAACTGTTACTGGAGCAACAAGGTTTGAATTACATCCAATAAATACCCCATTACCAATCACAGTTTTGAATTTATTCTTACCGTCATAGTTCACCGTAATTGAACCACAACCAAGATTCACGTCTTCTCCAACTTGTGCATCCCCGATATAACTCAAGTGTGAAGCTTTACTTCTATTACCAAAGACAGTTTTTTTGATTTCCACGAAGTTTCCAACGCGTACTTCGTCTCCAATAACTGAATCTGGGCGAATATGTGCAAATGGACCAACCGATACTTCTGTACCAAGCTTACTATCATGTACAGTAGATTGTCGAATTGTCGTACGATCTCCAATTTCACTATCGCGAATTACTGTATGCGGTCCAATTTCACAATCAGAACCAATTACAGTGTTCCCCTCAATAATTGTTCCTGGATGAAGAACTGTATCGCTACCGATAATTGCATCAGCAGAAATATAAGTGTTACTTGGATCAATAATTGTAACACCATTTACCATGTTCTTTCGATTGATACGGTTTTTCATAATAATTTCCGCTTGCGATAGAGCGACTCTGTCGTTAACACCTAACGTTTCATCGAACTGCTCTGTTTGATAAGCTGATACGATATGACCTTCATTTTTTAAAATCTCAATAACATCTGGAAGGTAATATTCACCTTGCACGTTATCATTTGAAACTTTAGAAAGTGAAGCAAATAAAGCCTTATTATCAAAACAATACGTACCTGTATTGATTTCTTTAATAGCTAATTCTTTCTCATTTGCATCTTTATGCTCAACAATCTTTTCAACATGACCATTCTCATTACGAACAATACGGCCATATCCAGCAGGCTCTTCTATGTATGCTGTTAGCACCGTCGCCATTGCTCCTGCTTCTTTATGTTGCTGAAGTAATGCTTCCATTGTTTCAGCAGTTATTAGAGGCGTATCACCACAAATAACTAAAGTTGTTCCTTCTTCATTTGCAAGTACATTTGCAGCTTGATCTACAGCATGTGCTGTACCAAGTTGTTCTGCTTGTAATGCAAACTCACTTACGTTCCCTAGCTGTTCTTGTACCATTTCAGCACCATGTCCAACAACCGTTACAAGTTTCTGCAATCCTAATTGAGATACTTGATCGACTACGTGTTGTACCATAGGTTTTCCACATACAGGATGCAGCACTTTGTATAGCTTTGACTTCATACGTGTGCCTTTACCTGCAGCTAGAATCACTGCAAATCTGTTTGACATATAGACCCTCCATCGCAACCTATTTATCCATTAAAGATATTATCCTAAATCATCATATATTTCAAGAAACACATTTTAACTATTAAATTTTACCATAATTCTTATAAGATGTTTTACTCTTTAGTATCTTTTTTAAGAAATAAGCTATACTATTTAAAATGATTTTGAAAAAATTAGTAGTTTCTTCTTTTTATGTTAATAAATTATGAAGTTTCCAAATATAAAGCAAAAAAAAACAAACCCCTGTAAATGCTTACAGGAGTTTGCTACAAAATTATAAGGCTTTTTGTCAAAAGCCCTTTTCATTCGAATTTTACGAAGCACCTGCTTCTTCAAACTCAACCTCTTCTAACTCGCCTAAACGATGATACTCTGTTAAAACCGCATCTTGAATTTTAGAGCGTGTACCAGAATTAATTGGATGTGCAATGTCACGGAACTCTCCATCTGGAGTACGTTTACTTGGCATTGCTACAAATAATCCATTATTACCATCAATTACACGAATATCATGAACAACAAATTCATGGTCTAGAGTAATAGAGGCAATTGCTCTCATGCGGCCTTCTGTGTTTACGCGGCGTAATCTTACGTCAGTCACTTCCATCTTGTGTTCACCACCCTTTTCTAAATAAGCGATATATTTGTATAAATTCCACAAATTTTCTATTTTCCCTTTAATTTTTTAAAAATTTTTAAGATAAAAATTTTTAAAGTAGTTGAATATAGAGATTAGTGGAGGTTATCGCTTACAAAAGGTTACTTAACTAGGGCGATTACTTCAATTTCAACGGAAACATCTTTCGGTAATTTTGCTACTTGCACACAAGATCGAGCTGGTTTATGAGTAGAGAAATAAGAGCTATACACTTCATTCACAGCATTAAAATCATCCATGTCCTTTAAAAATACTGTTGTTTTTACGACTGTATCAAATGAAGCACCTGCTTCCTCTAATACCGCTTGTAAATTTTGAAATACTTGTTCTGTTTGTACTGTTACATCTCCTGTTACAAGCTCCCCATTTGCCATCAATGGAATTTGTCCTGAGCTATAGAACATGTTATTTACAATAATCCCCTGTGAATAAGGTCCAATTGCTTGTGGTGCCTTGCTTGTTTGAACAACTTTCATACTTTTCACCCTTTTATTATTTATTTTACTCTTTAAAAATAGTGTACGAAAGGCAGTTTGTCCATCTATTTTATAATCTATAAATAAAATAAAAAAGATAGAGCTATCTGCTCTATCTTTTATTCCGCCTCTACAAGCCCTTCATCAAATGGCGCAAGAGAATAATTCCCTTTTTCCACTTGAATCGTTTTTTCTTTCACATCAACTTCCGATAGACGAATTAATGATACAAAATTATTAATTAGTCGTTCTTCAATATCTGTGGATTCTACTAATACACCAATACCAACAACATTAGCCTTGAATTCTTCTAGCATACTCATCATACCTTGAATTGTTCCGCCAGCTTTCATGAAGTCATCAATAATTAAAACATTCGACCCTTCTGGAAGACTGCGTTTTGCTAACGTCATTGTTTGAATTCGTTTAGAAGAACCCGACACATAGTTAATACTAACAGTCGGACCTTCTGTTACCTTATTATCTTTCCTTGCAATTACAACTGGTACATCTAAGTAATTTGCCACTGCATAAGCAAGTGGAATCCCCTTCGTTGCCACCGTCATAACTGCATCAATTGGTTGCCTAGCAAAAACAGAAGCAAACAAACGACCTGCGCCATTAATATGGCGAGGATTACTCAATAAATCTGTCATGTATAAGTAACCGCCAGGCAAAATACGATCTGGGTTTTCAAATAAGCCACAAAGCTCATCAATAATTAGATCTGCCTCTTCTTCACTTATATACGGTATATATTTCACTCCTCCTGCTGCTCCTGGTATCGTTTGCAATGTGCCGACCCCTTGTTGTTCAAACGTTTGCTTAATAATAACTAAATCTTCACTAATGGAAGACTTAGCCGATTGATACCTTTCAGCAAAAAAAGTGAGAGATACTAGCTGACGAGGGTTTTGTAGCAAGTAATAAGTCATATCGACTAATCTTGTACTTCTTCTAATTTTCATACTCTCACCTCAAATCACGAATATTCTAAACAAATCATAACGTATTATACGTCTTTATTCAAGCGTTTCTCGCTCTCCTAATAAACGTACCGCATAGACTTGTTCACAAAATCCTTTTAATCCGTTATAAATGCGATGCATTCGTGAATCATGGTGTACAAGTCCAAATACAGTTGGACCACTTCCACTCATTAATACAGCATCCGCTCCAAATCGCTTCATCTGTGATTTAATACGGGCAACTTCAGGATGCATTCCAAATGTTACATCTTCTAAAACGTTACCAACAGTATCACAAATTCCTTTATAATCACCAGAATTTATGACATCAACCATTTTATCTACATTTGGATGTGTAACTCGATTTAACTTTAAATTTCCATACACATCAGCAGTAGATACACCTATATGTGGTTTCGCTAAAATAACCCAACAAGAAGGCGGAGTCTTTATATGCTCAATTTTCTCTCCTCTTCCAGTGGCAATTGCTGTGCCTCCGTATACACAGAACGATACATCTGATCCAATTTCTGCACCAAGCTCTGCTAACTCATCAATTGTAAGCCCTAAATTCCATAATTTATTAAGACCACGTAATGTCGCTGCTGCATCACTACTTCCACCTGCTAATCCAGCTGCTACTGGAATCGTTTTTTCAATAGTAATAGATACACCTTTTTTTACATTAAACTTCTCTTTTAATAATTTCGCTGCCTGATAAGCTAAATTTCGTTGGTCGTCTGGGACATACCGATTATGGGATAAAATTTCAATACGGTCTTCTGCTAATTCCGTTAGTTCTAGACGATCTGCTAAATCAATGGTTGTCATAATCATTTTCACTTCATGATATCCGTCTTGTCTTTTTCCCAGTACATCTAACGACAGATTAATCTTTGCTGGTGCTTTCACTAGTAGCTTCAATCTATTCACCCACTCTATGTACTCAATCTTTTATCGTTTATTTTACCATAAATTTATAGTAAGACGATGACACTTCCCTAATTATAACGAAAAGCATTCAGAATGAAACTACTTATGTAAAATGATGGCACCTTTTAGAGTACAAAAAGCCGAGGAATGTCTCCTCGGCTACCGTAGCATAGAAAGTATCTTACAACTACTGGTTTCGTTTCATTAATTGCTGTTCTGCAATTTCTATAGCACGTTTCACCATGTTACCAGCATCTTTCGCACGAATTCCGCCCCATCCTTCTTTCTGAACAACATCATAAAAGCCAAGCTCTTTTGCTAGCTCTTCTTTAAATTGGTTTGACATGACACCTCTTCGTCTACTCAATGCAGAGTCCCTCCTTATTTTGCTACGGTATAGTTAGTATGCAAAATAATATAGCTTTTCATTTATGGGAATATATGTAATGATATACAGATTATAAAATGACCTCATTATGAGGGTCTCCATAAAATGTTAACTCTACTGTCTCTGTTAAAACATCTGCATAACTATAAGATACACGTTGCAACGCATCTTCTTGTTGATCCAATTGTACAACAAAAACGGAACGGTATGTTTCTGCTAGTACACCTGATTGCTCCACAGTTTTTCTTCTTCCACTATTTGCTTTTAACATAAGTCGCTGTCCAAGATGGTGATCTAATTCGCTTTTAATTTCATCTAAACGTTTTGACATATACTTCGCTACACCTCGCTGTAATTTAGATTGAACACTTAAAGCACGATATATCTATCCTAATTATTAACCGCGATTCACAGCTAATATCATCCTGCGTTTGAATAGATAGAAGAAATACTATATTGTAAAAGTATCATTACGTAGTCTTTACGTTCTTACCTCTTTTTATCCAAATTCATTTAAATCCTTCCATACAAAAAGCAAGATACATATGTATCCTGCTTACTCTTCGTAATGTTGAAAAGGTAATCCCGTTCGTAAAATCCCTCTCGTTTCAATTCCACCTAGTCCCTTTTCACCAGTAATTGTATTACGTACGACATCCCATACATTGACTCTCTCCATAAATGAAGTAAAACTAATTTTACCAACTACATATACAGGATCTAGTGCATGAATATTAATTCTAGATGGTGAACTAGCGAAATTGGCCCCTGCACGAATTAGTGCCTCAAAATGTGATTGACATGCCCCAGCAAAAATAACAAGTTGATCCAATGATGGATATTTTTTTCGCACTTCACGAACAGCCTGTACAAAATGCCTTGAATGCCTATATGCCGCTAAATCTCCCTTCACTCCTTTTGATTTTGTATATGCATCATGTCCTGTAATAACGAGAATGTCTGGGCGAAAGTGATCTATTAAGTCTACTACTTTTTCATGCATCTCCGTTTCTTTACAATGAATACCTTGAACAGGAACGCCAATTTTATTATATAAATCTAAGCACTTGCGCAAATATAAAGGGTCTCCATCTATATGCAATACACGTCCCGGCATTTGAAAATAATTTACCTCACTTGTGTATCCACCAGTTGAAGTATGTTCATGCCTTTGTTTCATCAGTACATAATCTTGTTGAAACAAACGATACGTGCGCTCCATTGTTTCTTTCTCACGCTTCACCCTTTTTTTATGTTCTCTTTGATCTATACTAATTAAATCTTCAAGTGGCGCATCCGCCACCAGTCTAATTTCTTCTCCAAACAATATAGCTATCTCGCCTTTTATTTCTATAATACGAAAAAGAATATCCCTCTTATGAGAATATCGTTCCACTAATTCTCCAACATGTAAAACCATTCTCCTACCTCCAAACTCATTAGGCCATCTTACCTGTTTTTAAAGTATGAATTTAGAGAGAGAAAGGTGACAAAAGGGACAGTTCAACTTGAACTGTCCCTTTCATATTCTTATGATAATTTATGAAGAACTAATGCATTACTTAATGTTGCAAACTCTTCAATAGATAGCGTTTCGCCTCTTCGCTTTGGATCAATTCCTACTTCTGTTAAAATTCGATCCAATAACTCCTTATCTTTCGGGAAACCATTTAAATTATTTGATAAATTATTCATTAAAGTTTTACGGCGCTGTGCGAAACTTGCTCGTACTACTTCAAAGAAGAACGTTTCATCTGTCACCTCTACAACCGGTTTAGGACGCTTTAGAAGGCGGATAATTGCAGAATCAACGTTTGGCTGTGGTACAAACACTGTACGCGGTACAGTCATAACTGTTTCAACCTCTGTATAGTACTGAATGGCAATCGATAAAGAACCATACTCTTTCGTTCCAGGTTTAGCAGCTAAACGATCTCCAACTTCTTTTTGCATCATAACAACAAATCCACGAACTGGTAACTTTTCTTCAAGCAATTTAAATAAAATTGGCGTTGTAATATAGTACGGTAAGTTAGCTACTACCATTACATCTTGCCCTTCTTCAAATTGCTCATTAAATACTTCATGTACATCTGCTTTTAGTACGTCTTTATTAATAACTGTAACATTACCATATGGCGCTAACGTCTCATCTAATATTGGTAATAGTCTTTGATCAATTTCAAAAGCCACTACTTTTTTAGCACGCTTCGCTAATTGCTCTGTTAATGCACCAATACCTGGTCCAATTTCAATTGCACCACTTTCTGAACCAATTTCTGCATGATCGACAATACGATTTAATACATTTGTATCAATTAAAAAGTTTTGTCCTAAACTTTTTTTGAATGAAAATCCATACTTTTCAACAATGTCTTTTGTACGATTTGGCGTTGCGATATCCTTCATTTTTTTTCCTCCTGTATTACTTGCTTATAAGCTTCTGCAAATGATTCCTTTGAAACTTGAAACATCTGTAATCGTTTATGTAACTGTTTTGCATTTGTATAACCAATCTTTAATAGCTTACCCATTCTTTCTCTGCGGCTCTTTGCCATTTCTCCGCCCACTAAGCCTGCATCGACTAAATCACTCCAACTAATTTCACTTGTGTAAGCTTCCATTTCTTCATGTATATTCTCTAGAGCACGGCGAATCGACTCATTAGAAGCATGTTCAATCCCAACACCCTTTTTCCTTTTAGCAAGCGCTTCTTCCTTCGGTAAAAAAGCATGCTTACAGCCAGGAACCTTGTCAGAAATAATTTTTCGAATACGCTCTCCAGGATAATCCGGATCTGTGAAAATAATAACGCCCCTTTTTTGCTGCGCTAATTTAACTTGCTCAATAACATGATCACCGATTGCTGAACCGTTCGTTTCAATTGTATCCGCATCAACAGCACGCTTAATCGCAACTGTATCATCTTTACCTTCTACAACGATAATCTCTTTTATTTTCATGCTTGCCTCCACACTCATTTCGTCTCTACTTAGTAAAACAAAAAAATGACGACTTTTCCATTATTATTTTCCCCATTCTTATATTTTAAAAAATAGAATAGAAAAATCTTTGTTCCCTGTCCTTATTGTAACACTTCATCATTCACATTTATTTTCTTCATTACTTCTACTAGTTTTTCTCAAAATAAAAAAGAACAGGTTTCCCCCGTTCTTTTTATTCAACACCAAATAAAACTTTTGCATTTTTAGTTGTCATTTCTGCTACTTCCTCATAAGAAATTCCTTTTAAATTCGCAATTTCTTCTGCTACGAGTTTTACATAACTCGGTTCATTTCGTTTCCCGCGAAATGGATGCGGCGTTAAATAGGGACAATCCGTCTCTATTAACAATTTCTCTAATGGAATCTCCGTAGCAACTTCTTTCGGTTTCTTAGCGTTTTTAAATGTAACTGGTCCACCTAACGAAATTAAAAAGTTCATATCAACACATCGCTCTGCTACTTCTACGCTACTGCTAAAGCAATGCATAATGCCTCCTACTTCAGCTGCATTCTCTTCTTCTAGAATATCGACAATATCTTGAGTTGCATCGCGGTTATGTATAATAATCGGCAAATTTACTTTTTTCGCTAATGCAATTTGTTTACGAAATACTTCTTTCTGTATTTCTTTTGGAGACTTATCCCAGTGATAATCTAAGCCCATTTCTCCAAGTGCAACGACTTTAGGATGAGAAGCAAGTTCTTCTAACCAAGCTAAATGTTCTTCTGTCATGTCGATTGCATCAACTGGATGCCAGCCAACCGCAGCGTAAATAAAATCATAGGCTTCAGCTAATTCCATCGCCTTTTTTATCGTTACTTCATCAAAACCAACAACAACTGTATAAGTAACTCCCGCTTCTTTCATTCGGGCAATAACCTCTTGCAAATCTTCTTCGAATTGCTCTGCATTCAAATGTGAATGTGTATCAAACAACATAATACATAACTCCTTTTATATTGAAATCAAGTTTATTCTACAAAAATAAGTTCTTTAATAACTTAACGATAACAATACTACAATCTTAATGCAAAAATAGAGAGTGTAAAAAGAAAAAAGACGCTTCACACATGTTACACGTGAAACATCTCTTTTCTTGTCTTAATTACTTGATTTTTGTACCATTTGGTAGATTTTGGTCAATTGATGCTAATGACAATACGCCATTCTCTTCACCCGCTAAAATCATACCTTGCGATAATTCACCGCGTAATTTTACAGGTTTTAAGTTTGTTACACAAATAACCTTTTTACCTTTTAAGTCTTCCGGCGAATAGAATTTTGCAATTCCAGAAACAACTTGACGCTTTTCTGTGCCTAAGTCTAGTTGAATTTTTAACAACTTGTCTGCTTTTTTCACAGGTTCAGCAGATAGTACTTCAGCTACGCGTAATTCTACTTTAAAGAAATCATCAATTGTAATTTCTTCTGCCTTCGGTTCTTCTTCTTTTTTCTCTTCTACTTTAGGAGCAGAGCTTTTCATTTGTTCTTTAATGTACTCTACTTCCACTTCCATTTCTAAACGAGGGAAAATTGGGTTTCCTTTTTCTACTTTTGTTCCAGCTGGAATGCAGCCAATTGTAGATAGACTTTCCCAAGATTTATGAGCTTCATCAGTAAGGCCAAGCTGAGCAAACATCTTGCTTGGTGCTACTGTTAAGAATGGCATAAGCATAATACCTGTTTGACGAAGTACTTCTGCTAAATGAGCCATTACAGAAGCTAACTTTTCACGATCATTCTCATCTTTTGCTAATACCCATGGTTGTGTTTCATCAATATATTTATTCGTACGACTAACTAGTTGCCAAATAGATCCTAACGCTACAGAGAACTCCATATTCTCCATTGCTTCTTCTACTTTTTTCAAAGTATCTTGTGCAAACGCTACTAACGTTTCATCAAATTCCGTCACATTTTCTTTAAATGCAGGGATTTCTCCGTTAAAATACTTATCAATCATAGCTACTGTACGATTTAATAAATTACCTAAGTCATTTGCTAAGTCGAAATTAATACGCTCCACAAATCCTTCTGGTGTGAATACACCATCAGATCCAAATGGAACTTCACGAAGTAGGTAATAACGTAATGCATCTAATCCGTAACGATCGATTAATGTAACTGGATCTACTACGTTTCCTTTTGACTTACTCATCTTTCCATCCTTCATTAAAATCCAGCCATGAGCAAAGACTTTCTTCGGAAGAGGTAAATCTAATGCCATTAAAATTATCGGCCAATAAATTGTATGGAAACGAACAATTTCTTTCCCAACTAAATGCACATCTGCAGGCCAGAATTTTTTATATTTCTCTTCATTTGCTGTTCCATAACCTAACGCCGTAATATAATTAGATAATGCGTCAACCCATACGTAAATAACATGTTTTGGGTTACCAGGAACACGAACTCCCCAGTCAAATGAAGTACGAGAAACCGCTAAATCTTCTAATCCTGGTTTAATAAAATTATTAATCATTTCATTTTTACGAGACTCCGGCTGAATGAAATGTGGATTATCTTCATAGAACTTTAATAGTCTGTCGACATATTTACCCATTCTAAAGAAATAAGATTCTTCACGAACAAGTTCTACATCATGACCACTATCTGGGCTTTTTCCTCCAACTACTTTGTCGCCTTCCATAATTGGATCTACTAATTGATGCTCTGTATAGAACGTCTCATCTTGTACAGAATACCAACCTTCATATTCATCAAGATAAATGTCACCTTGATCTACTAATTGCTTAAAGATTTTTTCGACAACATCTTTATGACGATCTTCAGTTGTACGAATAAAATCATCATAAGAAATATCCATCTTCTCCCAAAGCTCTTTAATTCCTGCAACAATGTTATCAACATATGCCTGTGGCGTAATATTTAACTCTTCTGCTTTCTTTTGGATCTTCTGTCCATGCTCATCAGTTCCTGTTAAATAATGCACATTATAACCTTGCATACGCTTATATCGTGCCATCGCATCTCCTGCTACTGTCGTATAAGCATGTCCAATGTGTAATTTTCCACTTGGATAATAAATTGGGGTAGTAATATAAAAGGACTTATTTTCCTCTGTCATTGTTTTGAACCTCCCGAATAACCTCATATGTATTTATAAACAGTATATCAAAAACTCATATATAAAGTGAAACTTTAATCAGTAGGGTTTTTGTTCCTCCCCACTAATTATTAGCCCACATTAATTGGGCTTTTACGAGCAGCCCAAATCTAACTTATCTTCTTTACGCCAACCTAATTTTAAATTTAGGTCTTAATGCTCGATATCTTTATCATCTATTGCTCATATTTCACAAAAATATACAATCTCCACTTTTAATTTATTGTTTTTTCAGAAAATAATGTAAATAATTATGGAATTTCCTCTCAATCTATTATATATAAGAAATAAGAAATCTATAAATCTTTTTAAAAAATATAGAATTTAAGAATTGACGGAAATGTAAATGATTGGTATCATATGTCCATAGGGTATTTTGTCGAAAAATGACGAATCTAAAAATAGACTCGAAACTTATAAACTATTTATTTAGGAGGAAAAAAATTATGAAATCTACTGGTATTGTTCGTAAAGTTGATGAATTAGGTCGTGTAGTAATTCCAATCGAATTACGCCGTACTTTAGGTATTGCAGAAAAGGACGCTCTTGAAATCTATGTTGATGACGAAAAAATCATCTTAAAGAAATATAAACCAAACATGACTTGCCAAGTAACTGGTGAAGTATCTGACGGTAACCTTTCTTTAGCTGAAGGTAAAATCATCTTAAGCAAAGAAGGCGCTGAGCAAATCTTAAACGAACTTCAAGATTATATCGAAACAGCAAAATAAGCTTCTCAATTATGAGAAGCTTATTTTTTATCGACATGATAGATTTGATATACATCTCTTTTCGACAAATCTCGATCTTTAGCGACTGTTTTAATCGCTTCTTTTGAATTCATACTTTTTTCATTTATATAATATTCAATATGATCATATACCGAAAGAGATTCCCACCATTGTTCTTCTGGAGCAGGTTCTTCTGTTGAACCAGCTACTAAAATACAAAACTCACCACGTACTTCATTTTGCTTCGTCCACTCAATTGCTTCTTCGATTGTCCCTCGAATAAATTCCTCAAATTTTTTCGTTAACTCTCGACATAATACAATCTCTCTATTTCCCAACACTTCCTGCATCGAAATTAAAGTATCGTCTAAACGATGAGGCGCTTCATAAAACATCATTGTAGTTTGTACATAACGAAGCTTTTCTAACTCCATCTTTCGTTCCTTTTTGTTTCTCTGCAAGAAACCATAGAAATAAAACTGCTTTGTTTCAAGACCGGATGCAATTAATGCTGTAAGGGCTGCATTTGCTCCTGGAAGCGGAATTACATGATATTGCTCAGCTACTGCCTCAACGACAATATCGTAACCTGGATCAGAAATACACGGCATACCAGCGTCGCTAACAAGTGCTACATTCTTTCCATCCTCTAATTTCTCTAATAGTTTCTTCCCACTTACTTCTTTATTGTGCTCATGATAACTCGTAACAGGTGTTTCAATTTCAAAATAATTACAAAGTTTTTTCGTTTGTCTCGTATCTTCAGCAGCAATTAAATCAACTTCTTTTAAAATTCGGATTGCACGAAATGTCATATCTTCTAGATTTCCAATAGGAGTTGGTACTAAATATAAAACTCCCTTTTCATTTTGTTGAAAGCTTTTTTGTTGCCACATAACGTTCTCCTTTTTGCATATATGCCTCTTTTTGTTTTCTCGTTAATTGCTTAAAGTAATACTCCGCTTGCATAGCTGTACGCTTATCATCGTGGGTCTCTACATATTTTAAAACAACAGGAAGCCTGACGCGTGTATACTTAGCCCCTTTGCCGCTATTATGAGTCTGAATTCTCTTTTCTATATGGTTTGTATATCCAGCATAATAACTTCCATCAGAGCACTCTACCACATAAAAAAAGTGCTTATTCTTCTCCATATAAAATCGAACGTAGCTCCTTTGTATATTCGTTATTGTTCTCATATACAACGAGAGGCGGTAAAATTTTCAAATCTGCATTTCCATCCTTAATTCCTTCAATTAACAATGTATTTGCTTCTTTTCCAACCTTAGGATAAACAAATTGCACACGCTTTGGTTCAATTTTATATTTACGCATTAATGTGACAATGTCTAGTAATCGCCCTGGACGATGTACAAACGCTACTTTCCCACCTTGTTTTACTAACTGACTACTTGCAGATACAACATCTTCTAATGTACACATAATTTCATGACGAGCTATCGCTAAATGTTCATTCATATTTTTCTCTGAA
Organism: Bacillus sp. HMSC036E02; assembly: GCF_001836235.1. Lineage (NCBI taxonomy): Bacteria > Bacillati > Bacillota > Bacilli > Caryophanales > Bacillaceae > Bacillus > Bacillus sp. HMSC036E02. Next base: position 43,043 of record NZ_KV827817.1, read on the forward strand.
GTTTGAGGTGTTTGAAAATATGGTGGATTACATGTAACAACATCATATTGATGACGCCCAAGTTTCTCTGGCATATCTTTCAAATCTCCATGTATGAGGTGAATTCTTTCCTCCAACCCATTGTATTGAACACTTCTTACTCCCATATCATATAAGCGTTCTTGAATTTCCACCCCAGTAATATTTCCTTTTGTTCTTGTACTTAATAGAAGGGGAACAACCGCGTTACCTGTACACAAATCAAGTAAATTCCCCTTTTGAATTGGTACCCATGCAAAATCTGCAAGTAAAACGGCATCTAAAGAAAAATTAAATACTGATGGGCTTTGTATAATCTTCATGTCTTGTGCTAATAAGTAATCTAAACGTTCATCTTCATATAAATTCATATACTGCTCCTTTTCTTACCCTTAACCTACCCTATTTCATGTATAAAAAATTACCTTTCCAATTATAATTGGAAAGGTAATTTCACTTTTTATTTAAGAATGACAGACAGAATAAACAATCTCCCTCTTTACGTACACTTCCATAATGTAGATTGCAAATATGAAAACCTTCTTGATACAGTCTCGCTAAATTGTCATAGCCTTCACCAATATCTGTTTTCGGCTTCACTTCTTTACGTTTTTGAGTTTTTTGTTTTTCTTTATTCTGCACTTCTTCAAAACGGTGTCGCAAATTGTTATTTTCCATTTTTATATGCTGGTTTTCTTCCAACAACTCTGCAAGATGCTGTTTTAACTCTCCCAACTGTTTATATAAATGTCCAATTTGCTCTTCCATACTAGAAACCGATTCAAAAATATCTTTTTTCTCCACAAGCACCCACCTCATTAATCTGTGGTTTGACTCGAAACGACCCCTTTATTCACTAACTCATCTAACGTATATTCTACTATCCGTTCCTTGTCTACTAGTTCCACTTGAATTAATCTTTCTAAAATATTTAATCCGATAACACGGCCAGTACCATGCGGGGTTTGTATACGTTGATCTAAATCAGGAAGTTGTTCCTTTGCTGCCTCATATTCATCATTCTCATATTTTAAGCAACACATTAAGCGACCACATAAACCAGAGATTTTTGCAGGATTTAATGATAAATTTTGATCCTTTGCCATTTTAATGGATACAGGTTCAAAATCCCCTAAAAAAGTAGAACAACAAAGCATACGACCACATGGACCAATACCACCTAGCATCTTCGCTTCATCACGAACACCAATTTGTCTTAGTTCAATTCTTGTTCTAAAAATTGCGGCTAAGTCCTTCACTAGTTCGCGGAAATCGATCCGACCATCCGCAGTAAAATAGAAAATAATCTTATTACGATCGAATGTATACTCTACATCTACAAGTTTCATATCAAGATTATGCTCTACTACCTTTTGTTGACAGACTTGATATGCTTCTTTGGCAGCATGTTTGTTCTCTTCAACAATGGTACGATCATTTTCATTTGCAATACGAATAACCTTTTTTAGCGGTAATACAACGTCGTTTTCATCAACTTGTTTTTTGGTAATAACTACTTTTCCGTATTCAATACCTCTTACCGTTTCTACAATGACAAACTCATTTTCAGAGATATCGAACTGATTTGGATCAAAGTAATATACCTTTCCGGCCTTCTTAAAGCGAACACCTACTACATCATACAAAACGGTCATCCCTCCTGCAACCGCAACACTAACTGTTCGAACACAAGCTGCGCATTTACATTAGCGTTGATTCTATTTTTTGCCTCTAATATATTAAAGAGAGCTGATACAATGCGCTTCTGAGCATAGGAAAACGATTCAAACATCTCTTTCTGATCATGAAAAACAAGACGATCTTCTTCTCCAAGTTGAACATATAATAAATCCTTATAAATAAGGAGTAACATATCTAAACCTTGCTGTAATTGTTCTTTCTCTCCAAAGTGTTTTCCCCATTTTTCTTGTACAAAAAAAATAGAGGTTTTATCTTTTTCGAGCGCTTCACATAATTTTATCACTAAAGCTCGTGCTTGTGCAAACCATTCATCACTACATAAAGCTAAAGCTTCATCAAAACTATTTGTAAGTTGAGCAGCAAGTGTCGATAAAGATGCTGTAATCCCTTCATCCTGTAATCTTCTAATTAAAGATTCCGTAGGTAACGGTCTAAACGTAACAACTTGGCAACGAGATAAAATCGTATTTAAAATTTGATGACTTTGTTCAGTAAGTAAAATAGCAGTTGTATCACTACTTGGTTCTTCTAAAAATTTCAAAAGTGTATTTGCCGCATTTGCTGTCATACGATCTGCGTGCTCAATAATATATAATTTTTTATTTGCCTCTAATCCTGTTTTTGAAAACTCTTCTTGTAAATCATGAATTTGCTGCTTTTTAATAGATAATCCGTCTGGTTTTACAATATGTAAGTTAGGGTGGTTACCTGAATCAATTCGCTTACAGTTTGTACATACATGGCAGGGCTCTACCCCATTTCGCTCAGAACAGAGGAAACTCTTTGCCATTTGAATTGCTGTCGCAAACTTTCCTGTCCCTTTCCCTCCCTCTAACAAGTAAGCGTGGGATATACGCTCTTTTGCAATGCTATTCATCAACATTTTTACACCGATGGGTTGTATAGCAGAAAGCTGCTCCCACGTCTTCGTCATAATGCATACCTCACTTATTTCATTCTTTCCTTCTATTATAACAATTTATCTTCTATAATCTGAACAACTTCTTCTATAAGTTTTTCCATCGGCTGATCAGCATTTACCAATACAATACGATCCGAGAAACGTTCTACAACTTGTAAATACCCTTCGCGCACACGTTTATGGAAAGAGATATCTTCCATATCTAGTCGATTTACTTCACGTCCTGCATCTTTTTCAATCCGAGCCAAACCAACCTCAGGCTCAATGTCTAGATAAATTGTTAAACTAGGCATACAGTCCTCTGTTGCGAAACGATTTATTTCAAATACCTTATCCATACCCAATCCTCTTGCATAGCCTTGGTATGCTAAAGAGCTATCTATAAAACGATCACATAACACGAGGTAGTTCTCATTAAGTGCTGGCATAACTTTTTCTACTAAATGTTGTCTGCGCGCAGCAGCATAAAGAAGCGCTTCTGTACGTGCTTCCATCATCGTATATTCTTGTTTATGTAAAATCGTCCTAATGTCCTCAGAAATTGCAATACCGCCTGGTTCTCTTGTCGCCATTACCTTTTGTGCTTTTTTTTCAAAATATGGCAATAAGCTTTTGATTAACGTTGTTTTACCTGAACCTTCTGGGCCCTCAATTGTTACAAATAATCCCTTCATCCTAAAACCTACTTTCTATATCATACACTTTCATATATTTCGTATTACATTGAAAACGAGCTCCTGCTCTCTCTAAATACATAATTTGCTCTTTATGCTCTGAAGTAATTCTCTCTCCATACATAATCAATGGAATTCCAGGTGGATACGGAATCACCATTTCCGCCGCTATCATTCCAACAGCATCTTCTATAGATACTATCTTTGTTTCATATCCATCTAGTTGTTTATACGTATACGGTAAAAGAGAGAATTCACCTTTATAAGTATAACGAATAGATTCCCTCTTGTCTTTCACCTCATAATGTTGCAATGCTACTCGGATCATCTCTATAACCTTCATATATCCCTCATTTACTTGTAAGGGTAAAATAAATAGGACATTGTACGGATCAGCCATCTCTGTATATATACCGACCTTTTCAAATACAGACTGTAATTCGTACCCTGATAACTGGCAACGAGTTTGTACGGTGACCTTTAACTCATCTTGCAACGGATATTCTAAAATGGCGATTTGAGGAATAGAACGTAATTGTTCCTTAAATTTTCGTAAGAACTCAACAATTTCACTGTGACCTTCTTCTTTTATACGCGCCATTGTAAAGCGTGCTATATCCAAGGAAGCCATAATTGGATACGATGGACTACTAGATTGTAGCATACTTAAATAAGTAGTAACCTTCTCTTCGTCTACTAAGTGACTATTTATATGTAAATAGGAACCCATTGTCATTGCGGGTAATGTTTTATGTGCAGAATGAACTACAATATCTGCACCATATGTTAATGCTGACTTCGGGAATGGTTCTCCCAAGCACAGATGTGCCCCATGTGCCTCATCTACCAAAACAGGTATTTTATGTGCATGTGCAAAAGCGATGCTTGCCTCTAGATCCATCCCCATACCATAATAATTAGGATGCGTTAAAATGAGCGCTTTCGCATTTGGATACTTTTCAATTGCTTTCTTAATAATTTCGTTACGAACTCCCACCGGTACGTTATAAGCTTCATCAATCCATGGATCTAAAAAAATGGGATTTGCTCCCGCAAGTTTTAAAGCATTAATAATTGATTTATGGCAATTTCTTTGTACAAGAACAATATCATGTTCCCCGCAACAAGACAAAATCATTGCTAAGTTCCCGACTGTTGAACCATTAATTAAAAAATAGCTCCTCTTTGTATTATAAACTTCAGCCAATAATTGTTGTGCCTCATCTATACATTCAAACGGACTATGCAAATCATCTAGTCCTGCTAACTCAGTTACATCAATAGATAGAATATCTTTAAACTCTCTTATTGCCTCCTGAGGGAAGTTTAAACCATTCTTATGACCTGGAACATGAAAAGATAACGGCCCTCTTTCTTTAAACTCTATTAACGCCTCATATAAAGGCATACGATTTTGATTCATCTACATCTCTTCCTTATTATTCATTCTCTATCTATTATACAGAACAAAAAAAATAATAGGCATATGCCTATTTAAAAATATGATACTTCTAATTTTCGAAGCTGCTTTAAATAATGTATATATTTCGGATCATCTGTCTCTGTATTCACCATATCCTTTTCACATTCATAGCATATTAAATTATTATAAACATATATACCTTCTTTTCTTTTCGTCTCACAAACAATACAGACTTCACTTTGTAATTTCATAACCTTCCCTCCCTATTTAAGTGAACCTATTTTATACTTCTAATCCTTAACAATTTACAGAAAAATATACACCCATCTTTTATATAATATGATTAACTCTTGGGCAACGTGTTTGTATTACCATTACTTCTTTCCCATTCTTTTTAACAATACAAAAAAACACAAGTCAAATGACTTGTGTTT
>NZ_KV827818.1:0-258 GCF_001836235.1 Bacillus sp. HMSC036E02
ACAAAGAAAATTAAGGTTGTTCATAAATCTTATACCCCTTTCTTATCAGATAAAAGTTACTATATAAGTATTAATACTCGTCCATTAGCTTTTATATAAGTAATTTAAGTAACTCTATCATTATATTTCCTCTTACATTCATGTCTCTTTTTAGTTCTTGAGAAACTTGACAACAGAACCGAGATTAATTCATCTACAAGAACTATTTAATGTCATTGAACAAAATATATTCTTTTACAATGATACATACTATCCTTA
>NZ_KV827819.1:0-888 GCF_001836235.1 Bacillus sp. HMSC036E02
TTATCAGTAGTCAATACTGCATAGAATTTTTGTTATGGAGAGATTTTATTACTTGGAGATAAGCTAATATATGTTCACCTGTGTTTTTAAGAAATAGCCTATTCTTGGTCCATTGGGGAAGTAATATTATCTTTATATGTGTCAATATAAATGTTTCCATTTGCTGCAAGTACAGCATACGTAACATCTTTGTAGCTAAGGTTACGTTTTTTTAGCTCACATTGTAATTCTAACTCCGGGTGATTGTTTTGCCTTAGGTTTTCTGTCATAATTTCTCCATCCATAATTAGCTCGATGGGAAGTTTACACTCTTTTTTTGTTGGTATATTTAAATCTTGTTTTGTAACAGTACGATATTCAGGTTTTTTCAAAACAGATATTTTACCATTTGTTTCAACTACGACATAAAGAACTTCTTCAATATTAAAAATACCATTCTCTCTTAATTGTTGGTTTAAATAATCTAGAGAATAGCGCATTTTCCGCATATTATTTTCTAAAATTTTTCCGTTTTCCATAATGACTGTTGGATTTCCAGCAAATACCTTTCTGCCTATCCGACTTTTCATGGATATATAGCTAACCATTAAAATGACAAATACTAAAATAAGAAAAGCTATAACTGCATGATGAGTTTTTACATTTAAATTAAATGCTAAATTTGCAATAATACTTCCGATAGAGATAGCACCAATAAAATCAAAGGTATTCATTTCAGCGATAATCTGCTTTCCTAATATTTTAGCTCCGATAAATAAAATCGAGAAAGATAACAGTGTTCTCAAAATAATCTCTATATGTTCAGACATAAGTAGCTCCTCCTCTTAGGATTGCGTGTTCGTATTATAACGATTTATATAAGGATAGTATGTATCATTGTAAAAGAAT
>NZ_KV827820.1:0-14687 GCF_001836235.1 Bacillus sp. HMSC036E02
AAACACAAGTCATTTGACTTGTGTTTTTTTTATTTCCCATGAAATAGATTTGGTTCCATTAATAAAAAATTTGAAATATAGTAAGGGATTTTTTGAGCAGAAATACTTAAAAATTGATAAATAAATGGATAATCTTCAGAACTATAACTACCAAGTAAGTCATACCACCAATCTGTTTCATACCTAGAAATCATGCTTAAATTATAGAGCAATAAATAATGAATGAGGAGTTCAGGTAATATTGGCTTAGGATTTCTAGGATCAGTCGTAAGTGGCAAATAATAAGTATTAGTAAGATGTTCATAGTATAAAGGAGTACTGTACATAGGATTCCATGATTGAATGGGCGCTGTAAAAAGTAAATTCGATTCATTAGTCTTCTCAGGTACGTGCTGTATTGATAAATGCTTACAAGATGTTTCAATGTAACGAGAAAATCTCTCTTTAGTCATATGTAATCGATCTAGTAGGTTGACTGAAAAGGAGAGCTCATTTTTAATTGTTGAATCGATTTTATATAAAGTTGATCCTTTTTGACTATAACGAAATAAATTTTGTAATTCTGGAATATTTCCCATTAATTCTAACATGTTAAATTTTTCTGCTTCTAAGTGTTTCATGTGAAACAGTTGTTCTGCAACATGAGTAAATAATCCGTTTTTTTGTACCTTCACCTCATCTTCTAAAAATTGATACCCTTGTTTTTTTCGTTTGCGAGTTGTAACGCCATGAGCTAAAACAGTAGTGGATTCAGGATAGTTAGGGTCAATAGTTAGTAGGCATGCTTTAAAAAGTTGACTAATTCCATAAAATAACAACATTGGTTGAATGGAAAATGGAGCTGTCTTATATAATTCATAATAATTTTTCCCGTGTTCTAAGTAATAAATAAAGGGATAACAATTTTCAAAACTTTTTTTTTCGGCATCCTGAATAGAGGATTTTTCGTAACAACGGGCAAGATAACGTTGTACGTTTTGAGATGAAAAAAAGAAACTTAACTGCTGCCAAGTACAAGATGTTTGATGCATATATTACGCTCCTTTTATTGTCTAAAAATTCTAACATATATATACGTCCTTGACAGTATTTTAACCAATTGATAAGCTACTAATAATAATTTCTGGTATCATAGGGGGAACAATTATGTGGGAATCTAAATTTGTTAAAGAAGGTTTGACTTTTGATGATGTATTACTTGTACCAGCTAGGTCAGATATACTACCAAGAGAAGTAAGTGTTAAAACAGTTTTATCTGAAAGCTTACAGCTAAACATCCCGTTAATTAGTGCAGGAATGGATACAGTAACAGAAGCTGACATGGCTATTGCAATGGCTCGCCAGGGTGGTTTAGGAATTATTCATAAGAATATGTCTATTGAGCAACAAGCAGAGCAAGTTGATAAAGTAAAGCGCTCTGAAAGCGGCGTTATTTCAGATCCTTTCTTCTTAACTCCAGAACATCAAGTATATGATGCAGAACATCTTATGGGAAAATATCGTATCTCAGGTGTACCGGTTGTAAATAATTTAGATGAGCGAAAATTAGTTGGTATTATTACAAACCGTGATATGCGCTTCATCCAAGACTACTCAATCAAAATTTCTGACGTAATGACAAAAGAACAATTAATTACAGCTCCAGTTGGTACTACACTGGAAGAAGCTGAAAAGATCCTACAAAAGTATAAAATTGAAAAACTCCCTCTTGTTGATAATAACGGTGTATTACAAGGGCTTATTACAATAAAAGATATTGAAAAAGTAATTGAATTCCCAAACTCTGCTAAAGATAAGCAAGGACGCTTATTAGTTGGAGCAGCAGTTGGTGTAACAGCGGATGCTATGCTTCGCATCGATGCATTGGTAAAAGCTAGTGTAGATGCAATTGTACTTGATACAGCACATGGGCATTCTAAAGGTGTTATTGATAAGGTAAAAGAAGTTCGTGCTAAATATCCATCACTAAATATTATCGCTGGAAATGTTGCTACTGCTGAAGCAACGAAAGCACTAATTGAAGCTGGTGCAAACGTAGTTAAAGTTGGTATTGGACCAGGTTCTATTTGTACAACACGCGTTGTAGCCGGTGTTGGTGTACCACAATTAACTGCGGTTTATGATTGTGCAACAGAAGCTCGTAAACACGGCATTCCAGTTATTGCTGATGGCGGTATTAAGTACTCTGGTGATATGGTGAAAGCTTTAGCGGCAGGAGCACATGTTGTTATGCTAGGTAGCATGTTTGCAGGTGTTGCAGAAAGCCCTGGAGAAACTGAAATTTACCAAGGTCGTCAATTTAAAGTGTATCGTGGTATGGGTTCTGTCGGTGCGATGGAAAAAGGAAGTAAAGATCGTTACTTCCAAGAAGGCAATAAAAAACTTGTCCCAGAAGGTATTGAAGGACGAGTACCATATAAAGGACCTTTAGCAGATACAGTTCACCAATTAGTTGGTGGCTTACGTGCAGGTATGGGATATTGCGGAGCACAGGATTTAGAATTCTTACGCGAAAACGCACAATTCATTCGTATGTCAGGTGCTGGCTTACGTGAAAGTCATCCTCATCACGTACAAATTACAAAAGAGGCTCCAAACTACTCATTATAATGTCTTATATACAAATAGACAGAGATTTGATATCTCTGTCTATTTTTTTTTGATTATGTTAGAATAACGGTTATGTGAGTACATAGATATTGGGGGTAGCAAAAGTGAAAGGTATGTTTTGCAAAAGATTCATTGCTTTGGTAACAGTGCTTACACTAGCTTGTAGCATTTTTATGCCATATAGCAATGCATCAGCTGAAACAGGAGCCGCTTTAAACATTGAAGCAGGTGCGGCAATTTTAGTAGAAGCGAATTCTGGGAAAATTTTATATCAAAAGAATGCAGATGAATTATTATCCATTGCTAGTATGACAAAGATGATGAGTGAATATTTAGTTCACGAAGCAGTGGATAAAGGAAAACTTAAGTGGGACCAGAAAATTAAGGTTTCTGAATATGCATATAAGGTTTCACAAGATGCTTCATTATCAAATGTTGCATTAGAAAATGGTGGCTCTTATACAGTAAAAGAGTTATACGAGGCAATGGCAATCTTTTCTGCAAATGGTGCAACAATTGCATTAGCAGAAGCAATTGCAGGTAAAGAAGTAGACTTCGTAAAAATGATGAATGATAAATCGAAAGAACTAGGGTTGAAAAATTATAAATTTGTCAATTCTACAGGTTTAACGAATAAAGATTTAAAGGGAATGCATCCTGAAGGAACAACAGCGGATGAAGAAAATAAAATGTCTGCAAAGGATGTTGCAACTTTAGCACAACATTTAATTAAAGATTATCCAAAAGTGTTAGATACAGCAAAAATCCCTAAAAAAGAATTCCGTCCAGAAAAAGAGAAGTTTGCAATGTCGAACTGGAACTGGATGTTAAAGGGCTTAGTTAAAGAATATGATGGCGTAGACGGCCTAAAAACAGGCTCAACTCCAGAAGCAGGAGATTGCTTCACTGGTACGGTTGAAAGAAACGGAATGCGTTTTATTTCTGTAGTTATTAAAACAAGTTCTCATACAGCACGTTTTGATGAAACAAAGAAGCTATATGATTATGGATTTGCTAACTTTGAAGTAAAACAAATGTATAAAAAAGGTTCTTCAGTAAAAGGACAAGAAACAGTACGAGTAGAAAATGCGAAAGATAAAGATGTAGCAGTTCAAACGAAACAAGCAATTTCACTTCCAGTGCCAAAAGGAAGTAAAGATGTTTATAAAACGGAATTAAAAGAATCAAGTAAGGGACAAGAAGCACCTATTAAAAAGGGAGCTGCGCTTGGTCAAATGGTAATTACGCCAAAAGATACAAACGACCCTGGATTTTTAACTGGTAAGTCACTGCAAGTGGATCTTGTAACAACATCTGAAGTAGAAGAAGCAAACTGGTTTACTCGTGCTATGCGCGGAATTGGTTCATTCTTTAGTGGCATGTGGAATAGTGCTGTTGATACAGTAAAAGGTTGGTTTTAAAAGCTCCTCATGATAGGAGCTTTTTTTTATTCCTATTTTTCATACCGACTTTATGAAAAAGTAGTAGACAAGCATCTGATAGTTAGTGGTAGAATGTAAGAGTATTCTTAATTTTCGCCTTTAACGGGGGAAAGCAATTCACCTAGGGGGGTTTTTGTACATGACAAATGTAACAGGGACAGAACGTGTAAAACGTGGAATGGCAGAAATGCAAAAAGGCGGCGTTATTATGGACGTAGTTAACGCTGAACAAGCAAAAATTGCAGAAGAGGCAGGCGCAGTTGCCGTTATGGCATTAGAGCGTGTACCAGCAGATATTCGTGCAGCAGGTGGCGTTTCTCGTATGGCAGACCCAACAATTGTTGAAGAAGTTATGGGTGCGGTGTCAATTCCGGTTATGGCAAAATGCCGTATCGGTCACCTTGTAGAAGCACGTGTATTAGAATCATTAGGGGTAGACTATATCGATGAGAGTGAAGTATTAACTCCTGCTGATGAAGTATACCATTTAAATAAACGTGATTACACAGTTCCATTTGTATGTGGTTGCCGTGATATCGGAGAAGCTGCACGTCGTATTGCAGAAGGTGCATCTATGCTTCGTACAAAAGGTGAACCAGGAACAGGAAACATTGTAGAGGCAGTGCGTCATATGCGCCAAGTCAATGCAGAAATCCGTCAAGTTGCGAGTCTACGTGAAGATGAGTTAATGACATATGCAAAAAATACTGGCGCTCCTTACGAAGTATTACTTGAAATTAAACGTCTTGGTCGCTTACCAGTTGTAAACTTTGCGGCAGGGGGTGTAGCAACACCAGCAGATGCAGCATTAATGATGCAACTTGGTGCTGATGGGGTATTTGTTGGATCTGGTATCTTCAAATCAGAAAACCCAGAGAAATTTGCACGTGCAATCGTTGAAGCAACGACTCATTATGAAGATTACGAACTAATTGCAAGCCTTTCTAAAGGATTAGGTAATGCAATGAAGGGTGTCGAAATTTCAACGTTATTACCAGAACAACGCATGCAAGAGCGTGGATGGTAATTAAAGGAGAACTTTAAAATGGTGAAAATCGGTGTACTAGGTCTTCAAGGTGCAGTTCGTGAGCATGTAAAATCAGTTGAAGCAAGTGGTGCAGAAGCTGTTGTTGTAAAGCGTATAGAGCAACTTGAAGAGATTGATGGTCTTATTTTACCAGGCGGTGAAAGTACAACAATGCGCCGTCTTATTGATAAGTATGCTTTCATGGAACCACTTCGTACATTTGCAAAGTCTGGTAAACCAATGTTTGGTACGTGTGCAGGGATGATTCTTCTTGCGAAAACACTTATTGGCTATGAAGAAGCACATATTGGTGCTATGGATATTACAGTTGAGCGCAATGCGTTCGGACGTCAAAAGGATAGTTTTGAAGCTGCGCTTTCAATTGAAGGCGTGGGTGAAGACTTCATTGGTGTATTTATCCGTGCGCCGTATGTTGTAGAAGTAGCTGATAATGTTGAAGTGCTTTCTAAGCATGGTGACCGAATGGTAGCGGTAAGACAAGATCAGTTTTTAGCTGCTTCATTCCATCCGGAATTAACAGATGATCATCGTGTGACAGCATACTTTGTTGAAATGGTAAAAGAAGCGAAAATGAAAAAAGTTGTATAAGTAACTTGCAACTTGTATAAGATTATAGTAAATTGATGGTAACAATTTTATAAAATAAGCGTGTTGATAGGAAATAGTAACAAATGTCGTTTCTTATAGAGAGTCGATGGTTGGTGGAAATCGATAGAAACAGTTTGTGAATCCATCCTGGAATGGAATGTGGAATATCTTTTGGATTAGTAAGCATTCCCGGTGAAGAGCCGTTATTTCTACTTGAGAGGAAAGCGGTAATGCTTTCAACTAGGGTGGCAACGCGGGTTAACTCCCGTCCCTTTATATAGGGACGGGAGTTTTTTGTGTTTTATAAAATAAAAGGAGGAGTATATAATGCTTGATATTAAATTTTTACGTACAAACTTTGAAGAAGTAAAAGCGAAATTACAGCATAGAGGCGAAGATTTAACTGATTTCGGCCGTTTTGAAGAACTTGATACGAGAAGAAGAGAGCTACTTGTTCAGACAGAAGAATTAAAAAGTAAACGTAACGAAGTATCTCAACAAATTTCTGTATTAAAGCGCGAAAAGAAAGATGCAGAGGCTCTAATTTTAGAAATGCGTGAGGTTGGAGAAAAAGTAAAGGATCTTGATAACGAACTTCGTATAGTTGAAGAAGACTTAGAAAGATTAATGTTATCTATTCCAAATATCCCTCATGAATCTGCTCCAGTTGGTGAAACAGAGGATGATAATGTAGTAGCACGTACTTGGGGAGAAGTGAAAGAATTTACTTTTGAGCCAAAACCACATTGGGATCTTGCTACTGATTTAGGAATTTTAGATTTTGAACGCGCTGGGAAAGTAACAGGAAGCCGCTTCGTATTTTACAAAGGTGCTGGTGCAAGATTAGAGCGTGCTTTAATTAGCTTTATGCTTGATCTTCATACTGATGAGCATGGATATGAAGAAGTATTACCTCCATATATGGTAAACCGTGCAAGTATGACGGGAACAGGACAACTTCCAAAGTTTGAAGAAGATGCATTCCGTATTGAAAGTGAAGATTACTTCTTAATTCCAACAGCTGAAGTACCTGTAACGAATATGCATCGTGATGAGATTTTAAATAAAGAGCAATTGCCTATAAGATATGCTGCATTTAGCTCTTGCTTCCGTTCTGAAGCAGGTTCAGCTGGTCGTGATACACGTGGCTTAATTCGCCAGCATCAGTTCAATAAAGTAGAGCTTGTGAAGTTCGTAAAACCAGAAGATTCTTATGAAGAATTAGAAAAATTAACAAATGATGCAGAACGCGTGTTACAATTATTAGAGTTGCCATATCGCGTTATGAGCATGTGCACAGGCGATTTAGGATTTACAGCAGCGAAGAAATACGATATTGAAGTATGGATTCCAAGCTATGGCACATATCGTGAAATTTCTTCTTGTAGTAATTTTGAAGCTTTCCAAGCGAGACGTGCAAATATCCGTTTCCGCCGTGAGCCAAATGGAAAACCAGAACATGTTCACACATTAAATGGATCTGGTCTTGCAATCGGACGTACGGTTGCAGCTATTTTAGAGAACTACCAACAAGAAGATGGTACAATTATAATTCCAGAAGTTCTTCGCCCTTATATGGGAGGAAAAACAGTTATTAAGTAAATTTAAACATTCATCGGTATGAGTGATTGGTAATTATGAGCGTTGTCAGTACTGTAATGTAGGAAGGGAAAAGTAAAATTTTCCTTTCCTCATAATTTATTTTAGTAGGGTTGACTAACTGTTTTTCTTTTGATATTATATTTGATGTCAATATGGAGGTATACCCAAGTCTGGCTGAAGGGATCGGTCTTGAAAACCGACAGGCGGCGAGAGTCGCGCGGGGGTTCGAATCCCTCTACCTCCTCCAGATATAATTGACAACAGCGCATATAAGTGGAGATTGGAGAACTCGTTACCAACACGTAACGAGTTTTTATTTTAAAACCAATCATAAAGTATGGTGTAAGATAATTTTGTCCTTATTACACACTCATATTCCGATGATTATCTTCATAGATATGAAAGGAGTCAACATGGATCTTATTATACAAACGTTTCCTTTAGATGGAAAAACTTTATATTATGTACAATGTCCTGTCTGTAAGAACAATAGAATTTTAAACAGTGGTGCAAACGTATCACGCATTATTAGTGATGATACATTCCGTAAACTTTGTGGTTGTACTTGTGATGTAAAACAAGCTACGAGTAAAGTAGAGGCGCCAAAACAAGTTAAAAAAGCAGCTGTAAAGAAAGCGGCGGCTCCAAAACGTACAGGTAAAGTATTAACGGCAGTAATTAATGGGAAAGAAATGACTGTTAAAGAGATTGCTGAAGCATACGATATTAGTACAAGTACTGTTCGTCAGCGCATTAACGCAGGAAAACCTGAGAGTGAAATTATTGCTCCAACAAAGAAGAAGTAATTTAATAGGAAAACCCGTGCATATGCACGGGTTTTTTATTTTACAAGTTTACGTGTTTGTTTTAAAAAATGGCCAATTTTTTTAATGATTGGTTCAATTGAATCACCATCTTTTAAAATATCGTACTCATTAATATTTAAGCGTAATACAGGGCATGAATTAAAGTTGTTAATCCAGTTTTCATAACGTCCATGCATTTCTTTCCAGTACTCAATTGGTGTTTGCTGTTCCATTGGGCGCCCGCGTTCTTGAATACGATCGACAATATCATCGAAAGAACCTTCTAAGTAAATTAATAAGTCTGGATGAGGGAAGTAAGGAGTCATGACCATAGCGTCAAATAAACCTTTGTATGTTTCATAATCAGTTTCCGTCATTGTTCCTTTTTCATGATGCATCTTTGCGAAAATTCCAGTGTCTTCGTAAATGGAACGATCTTGAACAAAACCGCCACCATATTCAAAAATTCTTTTTTGTTCCTTAAATCGTTCTGCTAAAAAGTACACTTGTAGGTGGAAGCTCCAACGAGTGAAGTCCGCATAGAACTTGTCCAAATATGGATTGGAATCTACTTTTTCAAATGATGTGCGATAACCTAAAGCATTAGCTAATGCAGTTGTCATAGTTGATTTACCCACACCTACCGTTCCGGCGATAGTGATTACTGCGTCATTGGGTATATCATATTTTTGCCTTAAATTCATTATTATTTCGACTCCTTTAAGAGAGTATTTTGAAGGGCAGATAGGATGACGTTTAAATCATCAGGATTTTTTACAAAATCCATATCGTCTCCATTAAATTTCAATACTGGTATTTCCGGATGATCTTTTTTAAAAGCATCCATTGCTGTTTCATAATCTTTTGTGAGCTGTAGTAAGTAATTTGGATCCATGTTTTTTTCAAATTCTCTTCCGCGCATGGCGATTCGTTTTTGCAATGTTTCTAGGCTAGCTGTTAAATAAACAATGACATTTGGCACAGGCATATCTTGTGTAAGGATACGATAAATTTGCATGTATTTGTCATATTGGGAGTCTTTTAATGTGCGGGATGCAAAAATTAAATTTTTAAAGATATGGTAATCCGCTACTACTGGTTTCCTTTGATTCAAATACTTTATGTTAATGTCTTCTAATTGTTTGTATCTATTACAAAGAAAGAACATCTCTGTTTGAAAACTCCATTCGTCGATGTCTTCATAGAACTTTCCTAAAAAGGGATTTTCATCAACAATCTCTTTTAGTAAGTGGAGTTGCATGTGAGTTGAAATTTCCTTCGCAAGTGAAGTTTTTCCAACACCAATTGGTCCTTCAACCGTGATAAATGGTACTCCGGTCACGCTGTTTCCTCCTTTCAATCAGTGATTTACCGTGACTACTAAAAACACAAAACAGAATTATTGTAGCACAAGAGGGAAGCGAGCGGGTTAATTTGATATAAAAAGTTAGAAAATAGATATATGTATTAATTAAATTTTATTTTGGTTGATGATGTTATAGTTGCTTTCAATGTAGTTTCCATTATTTTTAAAGCATGTATATTATCTTGGTCGTTGTTAGAGGCGATACAATCCTCTGGTACATACAATGTATAATTTCTCATATGAGCATCATTAGCTGTAAATAGGATACATATATTTCCGGCAACCCCTGTTAATATTAGATTTTCTATTTTTAAATAACCTAGTAATGAATTTAAAGGTGTTTCATAAAAAGCGGAATAATGTGGTTTAATAAAAATGTAATCATCAGAACTTGGAGCAATCTTATGGATTATGTTTTCGCTATATTCATTTGTACAATGAGTAATAAGTTGGTCGATATCAGATCTCCAAAGTTGATAATGGTCATTAACGTAAATTATAGGACAGCCGAAGGATTTCATTTTTTTCTTTAATTGTAAAATAGGGTTTGTTATAATTTCGCATTTTTTAGCTAGAATGGGTCCGTGGGAAAATTGAAAGTCATTAATCATATCGATAATGAGCAAGGCGGTATTTTTCATATGTAATCCCCTCTCTTTTTTCTTTTAGGGTGGATTGAATTTGTAAAAGTTATCCCCTGTGTAGTAAATGGAAATAAGTGTACTTTATTTGTAATGAAAGGACTATGTTATGGAACAAGATCAAGATATTTATTTTATGCAATTAGCGATAGAAGAAGCTAAAAAGGCAGAGGAAATACAGGAAGTACCAATTGGAGCAGTTATAGTGTTAGATGGTGAGGTAATTAGTGTTGCCCATAATTTAAGGGAAACTGAGCAGAGATCAATAGCTCATGCTGAGTTGCTAGCGATAGATGAGGCATGTAAAAAATTAGGAACATGGCGTTTAGAAGATGCGACATTGTATGTAACATTAGAACCTTGTCCAATGTGTGCGGGTGGAATTGTTTTATCACGAGTGAAGCGAGTTGTATATGGTGCAAGTGATCCGAAGGGCGGATGTGCAGGGACATTGATGAATCTTTTAACGGATGAACGCTTCAATCATCAATGTGAAGTAGTATCTGGTGTACTAGAGGAAGAATGCGGTACGTTGTTAACAAGCTTTTTTAGAGAACTTCGTAAAAAAAGAAAAGCAATAAAAAAATTAGAGAAGAATACTGGGAACTAACGTATTTGCATTTTATAAAGAAACAAGTTATACTGATAATGCCTTTAATGAAGGCAACCGAATATTGGTTTTAACTTTGCCGTGCTAAGCGGGGAGGTAGCGGTGCCCTATACTCGCAATCCGCTCTAGCGAGGCCGAATCCCCTCTCGAGGTTATGTTGCTGTAAGGTCTGCCTTAAGTAAGTGGTGTTGACGTTTGGGTCCTGCGCAACGGGACCCCGTGAACCTTGTCAGGTCCGGAAGGAAGCAGCAATAAGCGGGTCTTCTCGTGTGCCGCAGGAGTGCCTGAACCGAGCTAACTGCTTGAGTAACGCTTATGGTACGTAATCGACGGAGGGTGCACGGCAGTTATATATGTATACAAAACTCACCTTTATATTAAGGTGAGTTTTTTGTATAGAAAATAACTTTTGGAATCTATAAACAGAATGGGTTATAATAAATGAGATAATAACCTTTGAGGGAGGCCGTATTTTCGTGTCATACCAAGCGTTATACCGAACATGGAGACCGCAAAAGTTCGAAGATGTAGTCGGTCAAAAGCACGTAACAAAAACGTTGCAAAATGCCCTTCTTCAAGAGAAAGTTTCACATGCTTATTTATTTTCTGGCCCGAGGGGAACAGGAAAAACGACAATTGCAAAAGTATTTGCAAAAGCAATTAACTGTGAACATGCTCCGGTAGCTGAACCTTGTAATGAATGTCCTTCTTGTTTAGGAATTACACAAGGATCCATTTCAGATGTATTAGAAATTGATGCGGCTTCAAATAACGGTGTAGATGAAATTCGAGATATTAGAGATAAAGTAAAATATGCTCCAAGTGCTGTAGAATATAAAGTATACATTATTGATGAAGTTCACATGCTTTCTATGGGTGCATTCAATGCGCTTTTAAAAACCTTAGAAGAGCCGCCAGGACATGTTATCTTTATTTTGGCGACAACAGAACCTCATAAGATCCCACCTACAATTATTTCACGTTGTCAGCGTTTTGAATTCCGAAAAATATCAGTGAATGATATTGTTGAGAGATTATCAACGGTCGTGACAAATGAAGGTACGCAAGTGGAAGATGAGGCATTACAAATTGTTGCGCGTGCTGCTGAAGGTGGTATGCGTGACGCACTTAGTCTTATTGATCAGGCTATATCTTATAGTGATGAGATTGTTACGACAGAAGATGTATTGGCCGTAACAGGATCTGTTTCTCAGCAATACTTAGGCAATTTAGTAGAATGCATACGTGAAAATGATGTATCAAGAGCATTGCAAATCATAGATGAAATGATGAGTAAAGGGAAGGATCCAGTTCGTTTTATGGAGGATTTCATTTACTATTATCGTGATATGCTTTTATATCAAACTTCACCGCAACTAGAACATATGTTGGAACGAGTAATTGTAGATAATCAATTCCGTAAGTTGAGTGAAGAAATGCAACCGGAAGTGATCTATGAGATTATTCATACCCTTAGTAAGGGACAACAGGAAATGAAGTGGACAAATCATCCGCGTATTTTCTTAGAAGTTGTTATGGTGCAATTGTGTCAACAGTTTATGATGCAAGCAAATGGTACAGATCGTTTGCAAGCAATTATGAACAGGATGCAGCAACTGGAGAAAGAGTTAGAGCAAGTTAAAAAGAACGGTGTGCCAGCTGGTGTACAACAGGAAGTAAGAGAGACACGTGCAACACCAAAGCCGGTAAGAACAGGAAGTATGAAGATTCCTGTCGGACGTGTAAATGAAGTATTAAAACAAGCGAAGCGTCAAGATTTAGAACAATTAAAAGCTGTATGGGGTGAGTTGTTAGGAAGACTCAAATCATATAACAAAGTAGCGTTTGCTGTTTTACTAGAAAATAGCGAACCAGTGGCAGCTTCAGATGACACTTACGTTTTAGCATTTCAATATGAGATTCACTGTAAGATGGCGAGCGAAAATCGAGAAGCTATGGATACAGTAGAACAAGCTTTATTTGAATTGCTAAGTAAAAGGTTAAATATGATTGCCATTCCAAAAAGTGAATGGGGTAAAATCCGTGAAGACTTTTTACAACGTGAAGGTGGAGAGTCTGAAGAAAACCCAGAGAAAAAGGAAGACCCTCTTATAGAAGAGGCAGTGAAATTAGTAGGGCAAGAACTCATTGAAATAAAAGAGTAATAATAATTAGGAGGAATTAATTATGATGCGTGGCGGAATGGGAAATATGAATAACATGATGAAACAAATGCAAAAGATGCAAAAGGACATGGCGAAAGCACAAGAAGAGCTTGGTGAAAAAACAGTTGAAGGTACAGCTGGCGGCGGAATGATTACAGTTATCGCAAATGGTCACAAGCAAATTCTTGAAGTGAAGATTAAAGAAGAAGTTGTAGATCCAGAAGATATCGAAATGTTACAAGACTTAGTATTAGCTGCAACAAATGATGCACTTAAAAAGGCTGATGAGCTTTCAAACTCTACAATGGGTAAATTTACAAAAGGCTTAAACTTACCAGGTGGAATGTTCTAGGAGGATATTGATACATGCATTATCCAGAACCAATATCAAAACTAATCGATAGTTTTATGAAGTTGCCAGGTATCGGACCGAAAACAGCGGTTCGATTGGCATTTTTCGTATTAGATATGAAAGAAGATGACGTGTTAGGTTTCGCGAAAGCGCTTGTAAATGCGAAGCGAGATTTAGCGTACTGTTCTGTATGTGGACATATTACTGATCGTGATCCTTGTTATATTTGTAATGATTCACATCGAGATCAATCAGTTGTTTGTGTCGTACAAGAACCGAAAGATGTAATCGCGATGGAAAAAATGAAAGAGTATCAAGGTGTATATCATGTGTTACGTGGTGCGATTTCTCCTATGGAGGGAATTGGACCGGAAGATATTAATATCCCGCAACTCTTAAAGCGACTACATGATGAAACGGTACAAGAAGTGATATTAGCAACAAACCCTAATATTGAAGGGGAAGCTACAGCGATGTATATCTCCCGCCTCTTAAAACCTACAGGCATTAAAGTAACTCGTATTGCACATGGTCTGCCAGTTGGTGGAGATTTAGAATATGCAGATGAAGTGACACTATCCAAAGCGTTAGAAGGTCGCAGAGAAGTATAAGAGGAGAAACAAAAATGTTCTTTCAAAAAAAGGGTAAATTGCGTAAAGAGTATGACGATAAGTTAATTGTACTTTTGGAAAAAGTGAAGAATGAGTGGTTGCGTCAGAAGAGAATGGTCGAACAAAGTGTAGAACCGTCTCAAGATGTCATTTGTTCTTTGAAAATAGCAGAGGCGAAATATTTCTTTTTGTTGAAAGAAGCAAAGCGTCGTCCTGTAAAAATGGAACAATGGTAAAGGGTTCTGCTTTCTAAGCGGGCCTTTTTATTTTATTTTATTTGTTAAATGCTGAGGTATTGTTTTATTTAGGTTATATGAAAGAGATGTCGCTTATGATAACTGTTCTTTTTTATTGTCTTGTCCCATACAAATAGATGTATAGGTCATTCATAAGGAGGAAAAAATGAATTCTACAATTATTATTGTTGGCATTCTTACTTTAGTATTTATTTTTCTTGTTTTTGGTGTTGCCTCTAAGCCGTTACGTTTTATAGGTAAGGTGATTTTTCATATTACTTTAGGAATAGCATTGCTTTTTATCGTAAATGTTGTAGGGACATATTTTGATTTTCATATCCCGATTAACATGGGTACAGCAGCAATAACGAGTTTATTAGGCCTACCGGGTGTGGCAGCATTAGTGATTATTAAGCTTTATATCATGCCAAGATAAAATTATTTTGGCATTTTTTTAAAAAGTGTTGACTATTAAATGATTAATGTGGTAAATTAATAAGCGTCGTCAGCAACGAAAGAAAAAAGCTGTTGACAATTTTAACGAGAAATGTTAAATTATAAAAGTCGCTGAAACGCGATGTTGAACTTTGAAAACTAAACGAAACAAACA
>NZ_KV827821.1:0-309 GCF_001836235.1 Bacillus sp. HMSC036E02
TTTTGAATATTATATGGCTCTTTATGCTGTAAATGATATAAGATCGACTATAATTACTCTTGTGATTGGGATAGCAGATATATTTGTGCTTTTGCCTGCTTTTGCGAATCCTGTTCAACCGATATATATGTACATAATAGTTCCACCAGTTGCTTTTTTAAATGTATGGGCAATATGGATTGTTATAAATCCTAGGAAACAGCAATTACAATACACTCTATTTCGTGGGGTATTTGGCATCGTATGTTCAGTAGGATTATTAGTTATAACCCAAAAGTTTGCATATGGAATGTTAGGATTACAAACTCC
>NZ_KV827822.1:0-752 GCF_001836235.1 Bacillus sp. HMSC036E02
TTGTCCCCCCTCTTCTTTTAATTTTTCTTTAAAAGAATTGCTCCTGCAATCCCTGGGTGTGTCATTTCGAATGGATCTAGAATTAACTCTAAGTCTTCTTGTGACAATACACCATTTTTCACACAAAGTTCTCGAACGGATTGGCCTGTTGCAATTGCTTCTTTCGCAACGCGAGCTGCTGCTTCATAACCGATATGAGGGTTCACGGCTGTAATAATTCCTACACTTTTCTCAACATACTCTTTTAAGCGATCTTCATTTGCTTCAATTCCTTTTAAGCAATTATCTGTAAAGGCACGGAAACCGTTATTCATAATGCTAATCGATTGAAGTAAGTTGAAAACAAGTACTGGTTCCATAACGTTTAATTCTAATTGTCCTGCTTCTGAAGCAAGGCAAATTGTATGGTCATTACCAATTACTTGGAACGCAATTTGATTAATTACTTCTGGCATAACAGGGTTTACTTTCCCTGGCATAATAGATGAACCTGGTTGACGAGCTGGTAACATAATTTCCGCTAAACCAACACGCGGACCTGATGCCATTAAGCGAAGGTCATTCGCAATTTTAGACATATTCATCATACATACTTTAAGCGCTGCAGATACTTCAGTATAAGCATCCGTATTTTGCGTCGCATCTACTAAATCTTCTGCACCAACAAGCGGTAATTCACTAATTGCAGCTAAATGTTTTACAACTGCTTCAATATATTCTGGATCTGCATTTAAGCCTGTACCAACTGCAGT
>NZ_KV827823.1:0-58293 GCF_001836235.1 Bacillus sp. HMSC036E02
GTGAGAGTAGGACGTCGCCAAGCAACTAAACACGAGTCAAATGACTCGTGTTTTTTCGTGTTTTCTTTTATAATCCATAGTAATTAAAAAAATGTGCTTAAATAATTACTATTTTGATTAAATGCAGGGGAATGTGGCTAGGATAGTGAATAAGCAAAAGAGTTGCAAATTTTATTAATACGTATATAATTAAAGTCAAAGATAGTCAAAGTCAATAAAGGTGGCGGATAAATGAGAAATATATCTGATATCATTGAGCAATATCTAAAGCAAGTTATTGACTTAAGTAATAATAATGTGATTGAAATCAAAAGAAATGAGATTGCGGATCGATTCGAGTGCGTACCATCTCAAATCAATTATGTAATCAATACCCGTTTTACATTAGAAAGAGGATTTGTAGTAGAAAGTAAACGTGGTGGAGGAGGTTACATTCGCATTATAAAAGTCAAACTGCATGATGATATAGACATTATTGATCAAATGCTTCATATGATTGATCATAGCGTTGCACAAGGGAATGCAGAGAGTATGATTATACGTTTATTAGAAGAGGGAATCATAACAGGCCGTGAAGCAAAACTAATGTTAAGTGTACTAGATCGTTCTGTATTATCAATGGATATTCCTTCTCGAGATGAACTTAGGGCTCGAATATTATGCGCAATGTTAAGAACACTGAAATATAAATAAATACAGCTTTTGTAAAAGAATGATAATTAAGATAGGGCAGTTAAATATTGTAGAAGTTTTGAAAAAGAGCATGTACTTTTATCTAAATGGATTAAGGAAAGAGGACAATCTAGTAATGTATGAAAAGTATCATGAGGTAGATCGTTCCTGTTGTAAAGGTGGGGATATTGATGACTTGTCAAAACTGTAATATAAGACCAGCAACTTTACATTATACAAAAGTAATCAACGAGAAGAAGGCGGAAGTTCATCTTTGTGAGCAATGTGCAGAGCAAAGTGGCTATACGTCTTTCTTTCAATCATCACAGTCTAACTTTTCATTTCATGATGTATTTGCTGGTTTATTACACGGTGAATCAACAATGTTTGGAGAAGGAAAAAACGGGTTTTCAAATACAAATACAATAAGATGTCCAGGTTGTAAGATGACATACGAACATTTTACAAAGGTGGGACGCCTTGGTTGTGCTTCTTGTTACGATACATTTAAAGGACACTTAAACCCATTGTTAAAACGACTTCATGGTGGACATACAGAACATTGTGGAAAAATTCCGGAACGAATGGAAGGAAATATCCACTTAAAGAAAGAATTAGATGAACTAAAACTTATTCTGAAACAATATGTACAGAATGAGGAGTTTGAGAAAGCTGCTGAGGTAAGAGATGAAATTCGAGGGCTTGAAACTCAGCTTAGTGAGCATAGAGAGGGGGAGTAGTTCTATGTCACTGGACAAAATTATGAATGAAGCGATTAGTCCATGGATGAAGGGGGATGGCCCTGATTCTGATATTGTTTTAAGTAGTCGAATTCGTTTGGCTCGTAATTTTAAGCAATATCAATTTTCTACTATGCAAAACGAAGAGGAAGCTCAAAAGGTTCAAGAATTATTTAAAAAGAAATTTATAAATAAAGCGGTAGAGCCCTTTGGGAAGTTTGGACTATTAAAAATGAATGAATTAACGCCTCTTCAAAGGAGAGTTTTAGTCGAAAAGCATTTAATTAGTCCAAATCTAGCAGGGACTGAATATGGAGCATGTCTGTTATCAGAAAGCGAACACATTAGTGTGATGCTTAATGAGGAAGACCACATTAGGATTCAGTGCCTATTTCCAGGACTACAGTTATCAAAGGCGCTTCAAAGCGCCAATCAAATAGATAATTGGATTGAGAAAGAGGTTGAATATGCTTTTGATGAATCACTTGGATATATTACGAGTTGTCCTACTAACGTTGGTACAGGATTAAGAGCTTCTGTAATGATTCATTTACCAGGGCTGGTTTTAACAAAAAGAATTAGCCGTATTATACAAGTAATTCAAAAATTAGGTTTAGTAGTAAGAGGAATATACGGTGAAGGTAGCGAAGCGTTAGGTAATATATTTCAAGTATCAAATCAAATGACGCTAGGGAAATCCGAAGAAGATATTATTGCAGATTTAAAGAGTGTCATGCAGCAAATTATACAACAAGAAAAATTGGCCAGAGAATTAATTGTACAAAATTCGAGTATTGAGCTTGAAGATAAGGTTTATCGTTCTTACGGTATACTAGCAAACAGTCGTTTAATTCAATCTGCAGAAGCGGCAACTTGCTTATCGGATGTACGACTTGGTATTGATCTAGGATATATAAAAGGTATATCGAGAAATATTTTGACTGAGCTAATGGTTCTTACGCAACCTGGTATTTTACAACAATACGCAGGAGGACCTTTAGGACCAGAAGAAAGAGATTATCGAAGAGCAACCTTAATCCGTGAGCGATTACGTATTGAAAAAAACTAAGCGCAAGTAGGAGGCGATTTCTATGATGTTTGGAAGATTTACAGAAAGAGCACAGAAAGTATTAGCTTTATCTCAAGAGGAAGCAATTCGCATTGGGCATAATAACATTGGAACAGAACATATTTTACTTGGGCTTGTACGCGAAGGTGAAGGAATTGCAGCAAAAGCGTTAATTGCTCTTGGATTGAGCCCGGAGAAAGTGCAAAAAGAGGTAGAAGCGTTAATTGGACGTGGAACAGAAGCTTCTCAAACTGTACATTATACACCTCGTGCTAAAAAAGTTATTGAATTGTCTATGGATGAAGCGCGTAAGCTAGGACATTCTTACGTTGGAACAGAACATATTTTACTTGGCTTAATCCGTGAAGGTGAAGGTGTAGCGGCACGTGTTTTAAATAATTTAGGCGTCAGCCTCAACAAAGCAAGACAACAAGTGTTACAACTTCTTGGAAGTAACGAAGCAAGTTCAGGTCACCAAGGTGGTTCATCGACAAATGCAAATACACCGACACTAGACAGTTTAGCGCGCGACTTAACAGTTGTTGCACGTGAGAATCGTTTGGATCCTGTTATTGGACGTAGTAAAGAAATTCAACGTGTAATTGAAGTGTTAAGCCGTAGAACAAAAAACAATCCAGTGTTAATTGGAGAGCCTGGTGTAGGTAAAACAGCAATTGCTGAAGGGTTAGCACAGCAAATCGTAAATAATGAAGTTCCTGAAACGTTAAGAGATAAGCGTGTTATGACACTAGATATGGGAACAGTGGTAGCTGGGACGAAATATCGTGGTGAGTTTGAAGATCGTTTAAAGAAAGTAATGGATGAAATACGTCAAGCAGGGAATATTATTCTATTTATTGATGAACTTCATACACTAATCGGTGCAGGTGGAGCAGAAGGTGCAATCGATGCATCAAATATTTTAAAACCATCTTTAGCACGCGGAGAATTACAATGTATTGGTGCGACAACTTTAGATGAGTATCGTAAATATATTGAAAAGGATGCAGCTTTAGAGAGACGTTTCCAGCCAATTCATGTTGATGAGCCGAGTCTAGAAGAATCAACTCAAATCTTGAAAGGTTTACGCGATCGTTATGAGGCCCATCACCGTGTGTCTATTACAGATGATGCAATTGATGCAGCTGTGAAACTTTCCGATCGTTATATTACGGATCGTTTCTTACCAGATAAAGCAATTGATTTAATTGATGAAGCTGCTTCAAAGGTTCGCTTACGTTCTTATACAACACCACCAAACTTAAAAGAGCTTGAAGTGAAGCTTGAGGAAATTCGAAAAGAAAAAGATGCGGCTGTACAAAGTCAAGAGTTTGAAAAGGCTGCTTCCTTACGTGATATGGAACAACGCTTACGTGAGAAATTGGAAGATACAAAGCGTCAGTGGAAAGAACAACAAGGAAAAGAAAATTCAGAGGTTACGGTAGAAGATATTGCAAATGTCGTTTCTACATGGACACGTATCCCTGTTTCTAAACTTGCACAAACAGAGACTGATAAATTATTAAACTTAGAATCCATTCTTCATGATCGTGTCATCGGCCAGGATGAAGCGGTAGTGGCTGTAGCGAAAGCTGTTCGTCGTGCAAGAGCAGGACTGAAAGATCCGAAACGTCCAATTGGTTCATTTATTTTCTTAGGACCAACAGGTGTAGGTAAAACAGAATTAGCAAGAGCGTTAGCAGAATCTATGTTCGGTGATGAGGATGCAATGATTCGCATTGATATGTCTGAGTATATGGAGAAACATTCAACTTCTCGCTTAGTTGGTTCTCCTCCAGGATATGTTGGGTATGAAGAAGGCGGACAATTAACAGAGAAGGTTCGTCGTAAGCCGTATTCAGTTGTCCTATTAGATGAAGTAGAGAAGGCGCATCCTGATGTATTTAATATTTTACTACAGGTATTGGAAGATGGTCGTTTAACTGATTCTAAAGGACGTACAGTTGACTTCCGTAATACGATTGTTATAATGACGTCTAACGTTGGTGCTGAGGCGTTAAAACGTAACAAACATCTTGGATTTAACGTACAAGATGAAAGCCGTGATTATTCGGATATGAAAGGTAAAGTAATGGATGAGCTGAAAAAGGCATTTCGTCCAGAATTCTTAAACCGTATTGATGAAATTATCGTATTCCATATGCTTGAGAAAAAACATATTCAAGAAATTGTGACTCTTATGGTAAATCAGTTAGTGAATCGCTTAAAAGAACAAGAAATTGAATTGCAATTAACAGAAGGGGCGATTGCAGCTATTGCTGATAAAGGGTTTGATCGTGAATATGGTGCTCGTCCACTACGTAGAGCAATTCAGAAGCATGTAGAAGATAGACTATCGGAAGAACTTTTAAAAGGTGCTATTGAGAAAGGACAAAAAGTTATCTTTGATGTAGAAGGGGAAACATTTGTCATTCATAGTGCTGAAAAGGTAAAATAAGTATAGACAAACTAAGAGGGCTACGAGATAGCCCTCTTTCTTGTACGAGAAGGTCAAATGTTTATAGATGAAAGCGAAGTGAAATATAAAAAGATATGGCTAAAAAGAAAACAAAATTCACATGTCAAGAGTGTGGTTATCAATCACCAAAATATATGGGTAAATGTCCAGGGTGTGGTCAATGGAATTCGCTTGTTGAAGAGATGGAACCCGTTGTATCATCCAGACGCCTAAATTATGCAAATGCAATTCAAACAGAAGTAACAAAACCAAGACGTCTTACAGAAGTAGAAACAAAGTCTGAGGCACGTATTGAAACAAAATTTCAGGAGTTTAACCGTGTACTAGGTGGCGGAATTGTAGATGGATCTTTAGTACTTATTGGTGGGGACCCTGGGATTGGAAAATCAACGTTATTATTACAGATTTCCTCGCAATTAGCAGATGCTTCATATGATGTATTGTATATATCAGGTGAGGAGTCAGCAAAGCAGATTAAACTTCGTGCAGATCGTTTACATGTAAATGGTAGTAATCTATTTGTTGTATCAGAGACAGATTTACAGCGTATTGCAGCACATATTGAAGAGATGAATCCTGCTTTTGTTGTTATTGATTCTAT
Organism: Bacillus sp. HMSC036E02; assembly: GCF_001836235.1. NCBI lineage: Bacteria > Bacillati > Bacillota > Bacilli > Caryophanales > Bacillaceae > Bacillus > Bacillus sp. HMSC036E02. The sequence goes on from NZ_KV827823.1 coordinate 5,562, forward strand.
TCAAACGATACATTTACCTGAAGTGACATCAGCTCCTGGTAGTGTGGCGCAAGTACGTGAATGTACAGCAGAATTAATGAAACTTGCAAAAACAAAGGGAATCCCAATTTTCATCGTAGGGCATGTGACAAAAGAAGGTGCAATTGCGGGACCGCGTATGCTAGAACATATGGTCGATGCAGTTCTTTACTTTGAAGGAGATCGACACCATACATATCGTATTTTACGAGCTGTAAAGAATCGTTTTGGTTCTACGAATGAAATGGGTATCTTTGAAATGAAAGAACTTGGCCTTGCAGAAGTCTTAAATCCTTCTGAAATTTTCCTTGAGGAAAGACCAGTTGGAGTTGCAGGTTCAACAGTAGTTGCCTCAATGGAAGGAACAAGACCAGTTTTAGTAGAAATACAGGCATTAATTTCCCCTACTAGTTTTGGAAATCCTCGAAGAATGGCGACAGGAATTGATCATAATCGTGTCTCGCTTATTATGGCGGTACTAGAGAAAAGAACAGGTTTACTATTACAAAATCAAGATGCGTATTTAAAAGTAGCTGGTGGTTTGAAATTAGATGAACCGGCAATTGATTTAGCTGTTGCCTTAAGTATAGCTTCAAGTTTTAGAGATAAATCTACGGCACCAACTGATGCGGTAATAGGAGAAGTTGGATTAACTGGAGAAATAAGAAGAGTATCAAGAATCGAACAACGTGTACAAGAAGCAGCTAAATTAGGATTTCAACGTGCTATCATTCCTAGAAAAAATTTAGGGGGGTGGACAATTCCAGAGGGGATTGAGGTTGTAGGTGTTTCTAATTTAGGAGAAGCGCTTCGTTTGACATTAGGAGGCTAGGCTATGGAAGAAAATAAGCAACGTGTCAAAAGTATAATTAATATTTTACAGCTCGTGGCCCCGGGAACACCACTGCGCGAAGGGATAGATAATGTACTTCGTGCACAAACAGGGGGACTAATTGTTCTTGGGTATAATGAGCAGATTAAAAGCATTGTTGATGGTGGTTTTCATATTAATTGCGCATTCTCTCCTGCTAGTTTATATGAATTAGCAAAAATGGATGGAGCACTTATTTTAAATGAAACTGGAAGTAAAATTTTAATTGCAAACGCACAGTTAGTTCCGGATTCATCTATTGATTCTATTGAAACAGGTATGCGTCACCGAACAGCAGAGCGTGTAGCAAAGCAGACGGGCAGCCTTGTTGTGGCCATTTCACAAAGACGTAATGTAATTACGCTATATCAAGGGAACTTACGTTATACATTAAAAGATATAGGTGTCATTTTAACAAAAGCAAATCAAGCAATTCAAACGCTAGAAAAATATAAGGCTGTATGGAATGACGGCATTACGAATTTGGGTATTCTAGAATTTGAAGAGGTCGTTACAATGTCCGAGGTGGTTCACGTTTTACATAGTGTTGAAATGGTGCTGCGTATAAAAAATGAAATATTGAGCTATATTCATGAGTTAGGAACAGAAGGTAGGTTAATTCGTTTACAGCTTACAGAATTACTAGCTGATTTAGAGGCAGAGGCAGCATTGTTAATTAAAGATTATCACCAGGAGAAAACACAAGACCATCATCAAATCTTGAAAAAGTTACAAGATCTTGCAAATACACAACTTTTAGAGGATAGTGATTTAGTTAAATTACTTGGCTATCCAGGACAAACAAGCTTAGAAGAAAGTGTGACACCTAGAGGGTACCGAATCACAAGCAAGATTTCTCGTGTTCCGCCACTTATTATCGAGAATTTAATTAATCGATTTAAAACATTGCAAGGTGTTTGCCGAGCAACTATTAATGAATTGGATGATGTGGAAGGAATTGGAGAAGTGAGAGCGAAGAAAATACGAGAAGGTCTAAAAAGAATTCAAGAGCATCTCTATATGAGTAGACACAATTAAGAATATTACATTGATTCTATAATATAACGACACTAGAACATTTTTGGTATATGATATGATATATTGGTAAATAAAACTATTTACAAAAAAACACGTCCGCTTTTGCATTCGGCGTTTTGATTAGCGAAACAATGGTTAATAATGAGTAGGAGGTGGTTGGATGTTAAAACGGATTGTACAGCTCTTCTTTTTAGTGATCGGGGGAGCGTTAGGGATTTACTTAATCCCAAAAATTATTAATGTATTAGATATCGGTGCGGTTCCTTTGTTGGAAGGATCGTATGTTCGTGCAATTATTGGTGCAATTATTTTATTTTTAACAACATTTTGGCTTGTAGATTATATTGTTCAACTTATTAAGCATATTGAAGAGGCTCTTGTAAAGGCGCCTGTAGCAGATGTTTTATTTGGTACATTAGGATTAATCTCTGGTCTTATTGTTGCATATTTAATTTTGATACCAATTCGTGAATTTACAATTCCAGTTATTAGTACGGTGTTGCAAGTGTTCTTCACCCTTTTACTTGGATATTTAGGATTCCAAGTAGGATTTAAAAAGAGGAATGAATTGCTAGGATTATTTACATTACCCCAACGCGGAGGTAAGAAGAAAAACAATAGTGAGAATGAAGAGGTAGAGGTCGAAGCAGAAAAATCTACGACTCATTGGAAAATTCTCGATACGAGTGTAATTATTGACGGACGTATTGCAGATATTTGCCAAACAAAGTTTTTAGAAGGAACAATTGTCATTCCGCAATTCGTATTAGAAGAGCTTCAGCATATTGCCGATTCTTCAGATGCTTTAAAGCGTAATCGTGGCCGCAGAGGGCTAGACATTTTAAATCGTATTCAAAAGGAGATGCCAATTCCGGTAGAAATTTATGAAGGCGATTTCGATGATATCCAAGAAGTAGATAGCAAGCTTGTAAAGTTGGCAAAAATCACTGGTGGAACTGTAGTAACAAACGATTTCAATTTAAACAAAGTTTCTGAATTACAAGGGGTTACGGTGTTAAACATTAATGATTTAGCTAATGCGATTAAACCAGTCGTACTCCCTGGTGAAGAATTAAGTGTTTATGTTGTGAAAGATGGTAAAGAACAAAATCAAGGTGTTGCATACTTAGATGATGGTACGATGATTGTAGTAGAAGATGGTAGAGAGTATGTGGGTTCACAACTTGACGTACTTGTTACTAGCGTATTACAAACATCGGCTGGTCGTATGATTTTTGCAAAACGTAAATTGCTAGAAAAAGCATTATAAGTAGAGGATTATTAATATGTATACATTAATTATTCCGGCAGCGGGCCAAGGAAAACGAATGGGTGCTGGTAAAAATAAGTTATTTTTACTTATAGATGAAGTACCAATTATTGTGCACACATTGCGTGCTTTTGAAAAAGATAAAGCGTGCAAAAGTATTATTATGGCAATTAACGAAGAAGAACGCCCGTATTTTGAAGAGTTAATGCAGAAGTACCAGATTGAAAAGCACGTACAATTTATTCAGGGTGGAGCCGAAAGACAAGATAGCGTATATAACGCACTTCAGTATGCGAGTGGTGTCGAATATGTTCTTGTGCATGACGGGGCGCGCCCGTTCGTAACGAATAAAGTGATTCGCGATGTATTAATTGCAGCAGAAAAATATGGAGCTTCCATTTGTGCAGTGCCAGTAAAAGATACTGTTAAGAAAGTAGAGCAGGGTGTTGTTGTAGAAACGGTAGAGCGATCTCAACTTAACGCTGTACAAACACCACAAGGATTCTCTGTTTCTCTTTTGCTAGAAGCTCATAGAAGCGCAAAGCAAAGTTGTTTTCTTGGCACAGATGATGCAAGTCTCGTAGAACGTGTTGGGAAGCAAGTAGGTGTAGTAGAGGGGAGTTACTATAATATTAAAGTGACGACTCCGGAAGATCTATTAATTGCTGAAAGTTTCCTACGTGTTCAGAAGAAATAATGTTGATGATGTGTTAATAAAGAAAAGCTCGGCAACAGCCGGGCTTTTCTTTATAAGGATAGCGATATAATATAGAGTCATAAAGCTCAGTAGTTTAGCTTAAGGAGGAAGTAAGGATGTTTCGAATTGGACAAGGTTTTGATGTACATGAATTTGCGGAAGGGCGCCCGTTGATTATCGGTGGAATTACAATTCCACACGAGAAAGGATTAATTGGTCATTCAGATGCAGATGTATTGTTACATACGATTGCTGATGCATGTTTAGGTGCGATTGCAGCAGGAGATATCGGAAAGCACTTTCCTGATACAGACCCAGCTTTTAAAGATGCAGATTCAGCTGTATTGTTACAAAAAGTTTGGGAATTTGTGCGTGAACAAGGTTACGAGTTAGGAAATTTAGATTGTACAATTATTGCTCAACAACCAAAAATGGCACCACATATTGAGAGCATGCGTAAGCGCATTAGTGAACTGTTAGAAACGTCTATCGATAACATTAATGTAAAGGCAACAACAACAGAAAAATTAGGATTTACAGGTAGAGAAGAAGGGATTGCTTCTCAAGCGGTTGTTTTATTACAGAAAAAATGATGGTTTTTAATTCGTAAGATGGATAATCACATTTTTTTGGTGTACAATTATAGAATGTGTTGACATTAAGGATGGAAGGTGTACCAATTATGGAAAAGCAAGTGAGAGTACGCTACGCGCCAAGTCCAACAGGACACTTACATATCGGAAATGCGCGTACGGCATTATTTAATTATTTATTTGCTCGTCATTTAGATGGCAAATTTATTATTCGTATTGAAGATACTGATGTAAAACGTAACGTGGCTGGTGGAGAAGAAAGCCAATTAAAATACTTGAAATGGCTCGGTATGGACTGGGATGAAGGTGTTGATGTTGGTGGTGAATTTGGACCATATCGCCAAACAGAGCGTTTAGATATTTATAAAAAATTATATGAAGATTTATTAGAGCGTGGTCTAGCTTATAAATGTTATATGACAGAAGAAGAGCTAGAAGCAGAGCGTGAAGGACAAATCGCTCGCGGTGAAACACCTCGTTACGCAGGTAACCACCGTGAATTAACTGAAGAACAAGTGAAAGAATTTGAAGCTGAGGGACGTATTCCAAGTATTCGTTTCCGTGTACCAGCTGATCGTGACTACACATTCAAAGATATTGTAAAAGATGAAGTTGCGTTCCATTCAAATGATTTCGGTGATTTTGTTATTGTGAAAAAAGATGGAATTCCAACTTATAACTTTGCAGTAGCAGTAGATGATCATCTAATGGAAATTACACATGTACTTCGTGGTGATGATCATATTTCAAATACACCGAAACAAATGATGATTTATGAAGCTTTCGGCTGGGATATTCCACAATTCGGTCATATGACTCTAATTGTTAATGAAAGTCGTAAAAAGTTAAGTAAGCGTGATGAATCTATTATTCAATTTATTGAGCAATATAAAGAGCTTGGGTATCTTCCAGAAGCAATCTTTAACTTTATTGCACTACTAGGTTGGTCTCCGGTAGGAGAAGAAGAAATCTTCTCTAAAGATGAGTTTATCAAAATGTTCGATGCAGCTCGTTTATCAAAATCACCTGCATTATTTGATTCTCAAAAACTAAAATGGATGAACAACCAGTATATGAAAAAGCAAGATTTAGATACGGTTGTAGAGTTAAGCTTACCGCATTTAGTGAAAGCTGGACGTGTGGGAGAAACTTTAAGCGAACAAGACCAAGCTTGGATTCGTGATGTAATTGCTTTATACCATGAACAAATGAGTTTTGGAGCTGAAATTGTAGAGCTTTCTGAAATGTTCTTTAAAGATCATGTTGATTATGAAGAAGAAGGACAAGAAGTATTAAATGGTGAACAAGTACCTGAAGTACTTCGTGCATTTGCTGGTCAAATAGAAGCTCTAGAAGCAATGGAGCCAGCAGCAATTAAGGCAGCGATTAAAGCAGTTCAAAAGGAAACAGGACATAAAGGTAAAAATTTATTTATGCCAATCCGTGTTGCAACTACAGGACAAACGCATGGTCCAGAGCTTCCGAATGCTATTGCACTTCTTGGAAAAGAAAAAGTTTTAAATCGTCTTCAAAAAGTAATTGGTTAACATTTTCTAGGTTTAGAAATATAATAAGTATACCTAAAACCTAATAAGGAAAAGCGACGAGAAGGAGAAGTAGAAAATCAGGCTTTTTACAGAGAGAACCACCTTTAGGCTGGGAGTGGTTTATAAGCGGATTTTTGAAATGCCCCTTCGAGTCTTCTGCTGAACAGCGAATTGCTTCGTGGGATGTCTTAGGCCGCAAAGTAAGCAGGAGCGGTGTACACCGTTATCATGGATGAGTTTGAGGCTTTTTTAAGCCTAAACAGAGTGGAACCGCGCTTAAAAGGCGTCTCTGTCAATATGACAGAGACGCCTTTTTTTTATACCGTGTAAATAGGTATGAATATAGAATTTATCTCCTTATATAAAGAATTAGGGGAGAAGTGATGAGTTAGGGGAGTTAGTTCGTTCGACAAAAAAGCAGCCCATAAAGGGGAGGGAACACCGATGTTTAAGAGGCTTCGGGAAGATATTGAAGTCGTTTTTGAACAGGATCCAGCGGCAAGAGGTTATTTCGAAGTCATTTTAACTTACTCTGGATTACATGCAGTTTGGGCCCATCGAATTGCACATGCTTTTTATAAAAGAAATTTTTTCTTTCTTGCACGTTTTGTTTCACAAGTGAGCCGCTTTTTTACTGGCATTGAGATCCATCCAGGAGCAACTATTGGTCGACGCTTTTTTATAGATCATGGAATGGGAGTTGTAATTGGAGAAACTTGTGAAATTGGTGATAATGTAACGATTTATCAAGGGGTTACATTAGGTGGTACAGGAAAAGAAAAAGGGAAGAGGCACCCAACAATTCAGGATAATGTATTAATTGCGACGGGTGCTAAAGTTCTTGGGTCTATTACTGTGGGAGAGAATTCTAAAATCGGAGCAGGGTCTGTCGTATTAAAAGAAGTTCCTGCACATTCTACAGTTGTAGGTATACCTGGCCGTGTCGTTATTCAAAATGGAGTAAAGATTGGTCAAGAATTAAATCACTCTGACCTTCCAGATCCGATTTTTGATAAATTAAAGGCTATGGAAGTAGAACTTGATAAATTGAAGAAACAATTGGAATTAAAGGTAGAAAGGAAGGATAAAAATGACTATTCACATTTATAATACGTTAACACGTCAAAAAGAAGAGTTTGTTCCATTAGAAGAAAATAAGGTAAAGATGTATGTATGCGGACCTACAGTTTATAACTACATTCATATTGGGAATGCAAGACCTCCTATGGTATTCGATACAGTGCGTCGTTATTTAGAATACAAAGGATACGATGTGCAATATGTATCTAACTTTACGGACGTAGATGATAAATTAATTAAAGCGGCAAATGAATTAGGTGAAGATGTACCAACGATTGCTGATCGTTTTGTTGAAGCGTACTTTGAAGATGTAACAGCACTAGGTTGCAAACACGCAACAGTTCATCCTCGTGTAACAGAAAATATGGATATCATTATTGAATTTATTCAAGAACTTGTGAATAAAGGGTATGCATATGAATCAGAGGGTGATGTGTACTTTAAGACGAAGGAATTCGAAGGTTACGGTAAATTATCACATCAACCAATCGCAGATTTACGTCACGGTGCTCGTATTGAGGTAGGGGAAAAGAAACAAGACCCTCTTGATTTTGCTTTATGGAAAGCTGCGAAAGAAGGAGAAATCTTCTGGGAAAGCCCTTGGGGGCAAGGACGTCCAGGATGGCATATTGAATGTTCAGCAATGGCGCGTAAGTACTTAGGGGATACAATTGACATTCATGCTGGTGGGCAAGACTTGGCGTTCCCGCATCATGAAAATGAAATTGCGCAGTCAGAGGCATTGACTGGAAAAACGTTTGCACGTTACTGGATGCATAATGGATATATTAATATTAACAATGAGAAGATGTCTAAATCGCTGGGTAACTTTATTTTAGTTCACGATATTATTAAGCAATACGACCCGCAGTTAATTAGATTCTTTATGTTATCAGTACACTATCGTCACCCGATTAACTTTAGTGAAGAGTTATTACAAAGTACGAATAATGGACTGGAAAGAATTAAAACAGCTTATGGAAACTTAAAGCATCGTATGGAGAGTAGTACGGATTTAACGGACCATAATGAGAAATGGTTAGCTGAAATAGAGAAATTCCAGACTGCATTTGAAGAGGCAATGAATGATGACTTTAACACTGCAAATGCAATTACCGAATTATACAACGTAGCAAATCATGCAAATCAATATTTACTTGAAGAGCATACATCTAAAGTTGTGATTGAAGCATACGTAAAACAACTGGAAACGTTATTTGATATTTTAGGATTAGAATTATCAAAAGAAGAATTACTGGATGAAGAAATTGAAGAGCTTATCCAAAAGCGCATTGAAGCTCGTAAAAATCGCGATTTCGCATTGTCTGATCAAATTCGTGACGATTTAAAAGAACGTAATATTATTTTAGAAGATACCGCTCAAGGTACAAGATGGAAAAGAGGATAAGGATGATTGATGCAAAGCAATTAAACAGCTTGGCGTTAGCGTATATGGGTGATGCGGTATATGAACAATATATCCGCTATCACCTCCTTCAAAAAGGAAAAGTTCGCCCTAATCAATTACATCGCTTAGGGACGAGCTTTGTTTCAGCAAAAGCACAGGCGAAAGTTGTTTATCATTTATTAGAGACGGCATTTTTGACAGAGGAAGAAGAGGCGGTATTAAGAAGAGGGCGTAATGCAAATTCAGGTACAGTTCCGAAAAATACGGATGTACAAACATATCGACATAGTACAGCCTTTGAAGCACTAATTGGTTATCATCATTTATTAAATAATCGTGAAAGATTAGACGAAATTGTATATAAGGCAATTGCAGTTTTAGAAGAAAAGGAAGGGGGCACATCATCATGACTAGTGAATATATTATCGGACGTAACCCTGTAATTGAAGCGTTAAGATCAGGGAGAGATATTAATAAAATTTGGATCGCAGAAGGTGCTGCCAAAGGACAAGTACAAATTGTACTAGCGTTAGCGAAAGAAAATAAGATTATTTTACAACATGCACCAAAGAAAAAGTTAGATCAATTAGTTGAGGGTAATCATCAAGGTGTAATTGCTCAAGTAGCTGCATATCAGTATGCAGAGTTAGAAGATTTATTCAAAGTGGCAGAAAAACGTAATGAAGATCCGTTCTTCTTGATTTTAGATGAGATTGAAGATCCGCATAACCTAGGTTCTATTATGCGTACTGCTGATGCAACAGGAGCTCATGGAATTATTATTCCGAAGAGAAGAGCTGTGGGACTTACCGCATCAGTTGCGAAAGCATCAACAGGAGCGATTGAATACATTCCTGTTGCGCGCGTAACAAACTTATCTCGTACAATTGATGAATTAAAAGAGCGTGGACTTTGGATTGCTGGTACAGATGCCAAAGGGAAAACGGATTACCGTAATTTAGATAGTACAATGCCGATTGGATTAGTAATTGGTAGTGAAGGAAAAGGTATGAGTCGTATTATTGGTGAAAAGTGTGATTTCTTAATCACTCTACCGATGGTTGGTAAAGTTACATCCTTAAATGCTTCAGTAGCCGCAAGTTTGTTAATGTATGAGGTATATCGTAAACGTCACGAAATTGGTAAATAAAAAATGAACGATATTTTAATCGTTGACGGCTACAACATTATCGGAGCTTGGGGAGATTTGAAGAAACTGCGGGATGTAGATTTACAATCATCAAGAGATGCGCTTATTGATAAGATGGCGGATTATCAAGGTTATACAGGCACAAAAGTGATGATAGTCTTTGATGCCTATACAGTCCATGGTATTGAAAAAAAGATGAAACAATCTCGTGTAGAAGTAATATTCACACGAAAGAATCAAACTGCAGACGAAAAGATAGAGCAACTTGCGATAGAGCTTAGAAATATAAATACACAAATATATGTTGCGACTTCTGATTATACAGAACAATGGGTTATATTTGCGCAAGGTGCCCTTCGAAAATCTGCGCGTGAATTAGAGTTGGAAGTACAAGCAATGGAACAACAAGTAAGAAGGCGTACAAAAGACGCGAAAGAACAGCAGCCCGCCATGCGAAAGATATTTAGTAAGGATATTACAGAAAAATTAGAAAAATTAAGAAGAGGAGAGCGTTGAAGCATTGACGCTCTTTATCTTTTTACTGTATAATATTGCTAAATAAATAGCGGTCGGAGGGATCAAGGTGGAAGCAGGCTTCGTAAGTATAGGCGACGTTACATTTCGTGATTTAGAGGATGAGGCAATCGTTGAGTTAGTTCGAAAAGGTAATACTGACGCTCTAGAATATTTAATTCACAAGTATAAGAACTTTGTTCGTGCGAAATCAAGATCTTACTTTTTAGTGGGTGCCGATCGAGAAGACATTGTTCAAGAAGGTATGATAGGGTTGTTTAAAGCAATTCGTGATTATAAAGAGGACAAGCTGTCTTCATTCAAAGCATTTGCTGAACTATGTATCACTCGACAAATTATTACCGCTATTAAAACGGCAACAAGACAAAAACATATTCCTTTAAATTCGTATGTGTCTTTAGATAAGCCGATTTACGATGAGGAATCTGATCGAACGTTATTGGATGTTATTTCTGAAGCGAAGGTGACTGATCCTGAAGAGATGATCATTAGCCAGGAAGAATATACAGACATAGAATCAAAAATATCTGAATTATTAAGCGATTTAGAAAGAAAAGTGCTTTCTTTATATTTAGATGGTCGTTCTTATCAAGAGATTTCAGAACAGTTAAACAGGCATGTGAAATCTATTGATAACGCTTTACAAAGAGTAAAGAGGAAATTGGAACGATATATGGAAATGAGAGAAAGTACAACTTTAAATTCATAAGAAGTAACAAGTGCTGCAGGTGTAAAATAAATCACCTGTTTTCTTTTGTAGAGAGTACAAAATGCATGTCATTGACATTGTCTTTTATTGTATGATACATTTTTAGGGACATAATGTTACAAGGTTGGTGTAACTAATGAGGAAAAAAGTTGTACTCTCATGTGAAGAGTGTAAAAATCGAAACTACTCTACTATGAAAGATACGAGCTCAATAGAGCGACTTGAAATAAAAAAGTTTTGTAAAACATGCAATCAGCATACAGTTCACAAGGAAACAAAATAAATAATTGAAATAATACACTGGAGGTCCCGCAGATGCGTTTAACGAACTTTTTCGGCGATGTAGGTCGCGAAATGAAAAAAGTAAGTTGGCCTAAAAAAGATGAATTACTCCGCTCAACAGCGACTGTTGTTGCTACAGTTGTGTTCTTTGCGATTTTCTTCGCAGTAGTTGATATGGGCATTTCTTCTTTAATTCGGTTAATTCTTGGTTAATTCTTGAATAAGAAGCACTTATCCATGATATAATGTTATTTATAAGAACTGTGTAAAAGCCCGGTGAACGGGTTTTTTCATTTGCGCAAAAAAATGTACGTCAGGGAGGGAAGGACGCTCGTCCTAAATGAATGGAAAAAAGTTGGTATGTTGTCCATACTTATTCTGGATATGAAAATAAAGTAAAAGCAAACCTAGAGAAACGTGTAGAATCAATGGGTATGCAAGATAAAATTTTCCGTGTTGTTGTCCCGGAAGAAGTAGAAGTAGAAATGAAAAACGGAAAAGAAAAATTAATGAAAAGAAAAGTGTTCCCAGGTTATGTATTAGTAGAATTAATCATGACTGATGACTCTTGGTATGTTGTACGTAACACGCCGGGTGTAACTGGGTTCGTTGGTTCTTCTGGTTCTGGATCTAAACCATCACCTCTATTAGAAGAGGAAGTTGTTACCATTATGAAACATATGGGAATGGACAACGAAGTGGTTGATTTCGACTTTGAACTTCATGAGACAGTACGTGTAAATGAGGGGCCATTCGCAGATTATACAGGTGCTATTGAAGAAATTGATGTGGAGAAGAAAAAGGTTAGCGTGCTTGTGGATATGTTTGGTCGCGAGACTCCAGTTGAACTTGACTTCCATCAAATTGAAAAATTATAAAATGAAACTTGAAATGAATTGTAAAAAGTGATAATATCTTTTAAGTCAGTACGTCTTCGTTATCGGAGACGTTTTTTGAAAGATTTTATCCTTACAGATAAAATATGACGTGGGAGGGCAAATCACTGTCCAATTGACCACATCACGGACTTAAGGAGGTGTGTCTCGTGGCTAAAAAGGTAATTAAAATGGTAAAGCTTCAAATTCCTGCAGGTAAAGCTAACCCAGCTCCACCAGTTGGTCCAGCATTAGGACAAGCAGGTGTTAACATCATGGGCTTCTGTAAAGAGTTTAACGCTCGTACAGCAGATCAAGCTGGTCTTATCATCCCTGTTGAAATTACGGTATTTGAGGACCGTTCATTCACTTTCATTACTAAAACTCCTCCTGCTGCTGTTCTTCTTAAGAAAGTAGCTGGTATTGAGTCTGGTTCTGGTGAACCAAACCGTAATAAAGTGGCAACTGTTAAGCGTGATAAAGTACGCGAAATCGCTGAAACTAAAATGCCTGACCTAAACGCTGCTAGCGTAGAAGCTGCAATGCGTATGGTTGAAGGTACTGCACGCAGTATGGGCATCGTTATCGAAGACTAATTCGATTTGTTTTTAAAAAAGGTTGCGGGTCTGGAATTCCAATTCGCAACCTTTATTATCGTAAATGATTATCGTTTTTAAATAAATGGATGGCGCTCATCCTCAGGTTATACCTGAAAACAGGCGTAAACGTGGGAGGTTATTCCGCTAAAACCACATTCGAGGAGGAAATAAAAATGGCTAAAAGAGGTAAAAAGTACGTAGAAGCTGCAAAGCTTGTTGATCGTGCAGCTGCTTACTCTGCAACAGAAGCAGTAGAATTAGTAAAGAAAACAAACACAGCTAAATTTGATGCAACTGTAGAAGCTGCATTCCGTTTAGGTGTTGACCCTAAGAAAGCTGACCAACAAATCCGTGGTGCAGTTGTTCTTCCACACGGTACTGGTAAAGTACAACGTGTATTAGTATTTGCTAAAGGTGAAAAAGCTAAAGAAGCTGAAGCTGCTGGAGCTGACTTCGTAGGCGATACTGATTACATCGGTAAAATCCAACAAGGTTGGTTCGATTTCGATGTAGTAGTAGCAACTCCTGACATGATGGGTGAAGTTGGTAAACTTGGTCGCGTATTAGGACCTAAAGGTTTAATGCCAAACCCTAAAACTGGAACAGTTACTTTCGATGTAACTAAAGCTGTTAACGAAATCAAAGCTGGTAAAGTTGAATACCGCGTTGATAAAGCTGGTAACATCCACGTTCCAATCGGTAAAGTATCTTTCGAAGATGCTAAATTAGTAGAAAACTTCAAAACAATTGCTGACACTTTACAAAAAGTTAAGCCAGCTGCTGCAAAAGGTACTTACATGAAGAACGTAACAGTTGCTTCTACAATGGGACCTGGCGTACGTGTAGACGTTTCTACATTAGCGTAAATTTTGGAAGTTGACTTCATAAAGAAGTTTTAATATAATCATTTATGTTGTGAATTTAATTAGTGTACCGTAGACAGTAGGTGTCAATAGACTTAATTTCCTACCTAGGTGTTAATATACGAAGCGGAATCTTTTTTCTGTGACTATATGCCTCCATGTCTACAAGTTGGGCATGGAGGTTTTTAGTGCACTTTCGGTACATCTTCTATATAATCTACAGGAGGTGTAATAACATGAGCAAAGTAATCGAAACTAAACAACAAGTTGTAACTGAAATCGCGGACAAACTTCGCGCTAGTAAATCTACAATCGTTGTTGACTACCGTGGTTTAACAGTTTCTGAAGCAACAGAATTACGTAAGCAATTACGTGAAGCTGGCGTTGAGTTCAAAGTTTACAAAAACTCTCTAACTCGTCGTGCTGCAGAATCTGCTGAAATGGCTGAGTTAAATGAATTCTTAACAGGACCAAACGCAATCGCGTTCAGTAACGAGGATGTAGTTGCTCCTGCGAAAGTATTAAACGACTTCGCTAAAGATCATGAAGCTTTAGAAATTAAAGCGGGCGTAATCGAAGGTAAACTTGTAACACTTGATGAGGTTAAAGCAATCGCTACTCTTCCATCACGTGAAGGCTTACTTTCTATGCTTCTTAGCGTTCTTCAAGCTCCAATCCGTAACCTTGCACTTGCTACTAAAGCAGTTGCAGACCAAAAGGAAGAGCAAGGCGCTTAATTTTTTAAAAGATAATTACGTATTATCGATAAAACAATACAAACCTATTTAAGGGAGGATATTTACAATGACTAAAGAACAAATCATTGAAGCAGTTAAATCTATGACTGTATTAGAACTTAACGACTTAGTAAAAGCTATCGAGGAAGAATTCGGCGTAACTGCTGCTGCTCCTGTAGCTGTTGCTGGTGGCGCTGGAGAAGCTGCTGCTGAGAAAACTGAATTTGATGTGGAACTAACTAGCGCTGGTGCACAAAAAATCAAAGTTATCAAAGTTGTTCGTGAAATCACTGGTCTTGGCTTAAAAGAAGCTAAAGAATTAGTTGACAACACTCCAAAAGTAATCAAAGAAGCTGCTGCTAAAGAAGAAGCTGAAGAAATCAAAGCTAAACTTGAAGAAGTTGGCGCTGCTGTAGAAGTTAAGTAATTAACTTTTGATGCTTTAAAAAAGCTCGCTCTCATGCGAGCTTTTTTTTTAACTGTAAAGAAAAGAGGTGGCCATATGGCAGACCATTATTTTTCTAACGACCCTTCTAGTAAAAGTGATCGTAAGCGATGGGAGTTTGCCCTTCGTGGATCTCGATTCACTTTCTTATCTGACCATGGGGTGTTCTCGAAAAACGAAGTGGACTTTGGTTCCCGTCTTTTAATTGAAGCGTTTCAAATGCCAGATATTAAAGGTGATATATTAGACGTAGGTTGCGGATACGGTCCTATTGGTTTGTCGTTAGCGAAAGAGTTTCAAGGTCGTGAAGTTCACATGGTGGATGTGAACGAGAGGGCACTTGGGCTTGCGAAAGAAAACGCCGCTAATAACAAAATCGAGAATATACGTATTTTTCAAAGTAGCGTCTATGAAAATGTAGATGGTAAGTATGCTGCTATTCTATCTAACCCTCCAATTCGTGCGGGTAAAGATATCGTACATGAGATTTTAGAAAAAGCTGTGGAGTATTTAGTTCCAGATGGAGAGCTTTGGATTGTTATTCAAAAGAAACAAGGTGCACCGTCTGCGCTAAAAAAACTAGAAGAAGTATTTTCTGAAGTTGAGGTTGTAGAAAAGAAAAAAGGATATTATATCATAAAATCAAAAAAACGTTGACGGTTATTTTTGGCTATGTTAACATTATACAATGCCAATATATGATTTTCTGCGTTGAGAAAGATGTATATTTTTGTTTCTCTTGGAAAAGATAGTAAAATCAGCAGATTATGAAACAGAATGATGGTTTTCTTATAGAAGCCATTTTTCTTTTTTGAGCAGGTAGAAAGACTCAACGTATTTATCTTTAAGAGAAAGAGACTACGCTAATAGCAGTAGTTGTATTTATTTGTGATTTTGCACAAATTTTTTTGTGCATTTATAATACTCATGATTTGAGGGGTGAAGCAGTTGACAGGTCAACTAGTTCAATACGGACGCCACCGCCAACGAAGAAGTTATGCCCGTATTAGTGAAGTATTAGAGTTACCAAATCTTATCGAAATTCAAACCTCTTCTTATCAGTGGTTTCTTGATGAGGGTTTGCGAGAAATGTTCCAAGACATTTCTCCGATTGAAGACTTTACGGGAAATCTATCGCTTGAATTTATCGACTACAGCTTAGGTGAACCTAAATACTCTGTAGACGAATGCAAAGAGCGTGATGTGACGTATGCAGCACCACTTCGTGTAAAAGTGCGTCTAATCAACAAGGAAACTGGTGAAGTAAAAGAACAAGATGTGTTCATGGGAGATTTCCCACTCATGACAGAGACTGGAACATTCGTAATTAACGGTGCAGAACGTGTTATCGTTTCCCAGTTAGTTCGCTCTCCAAGCGTATACTATAGTGGCAAAGTGGATAAAAACGGAAAACGTGGTTTTACTGCTACTGTAATTCCAAACCGCGGAGCTTGGTTAGAGTATGAGACAGATGCTAAGGATGTTGTATATGTGCGTATTGACCGTACGCGTAAACTTCCTGTAACTGTTTTGTTACGCGCATTAGGGTTTGGCTCTGATCAAGAAATCACCGAGCTTTTAGGTGATAACGAATACTTAAGCAACACATTAGAAAAAGACAACACAGATAGCACAGAAAAAGCATTGCTTGAAATTTATGAGCGTCTACGTCCTGGTGAACCACCAACAGTAGAAAACGCTAAGAGCTTACTTGTGTCTCGTTTCTTCGATCCAAAGCGCTACGATTTAGCAAATGTAGGTCGCTATAAGATCAACAAGAAGTTACACATTAAAAACAGATTGTTTAATCAACGTTTAGCTGAAACATTAGTGGATCCAGAAACTGGTGAAATTTTAGCGGCAGAAGGAACAATCTTAGATCGTCGTACACTTGATCGCATTTTACCTTACTTAGAGAAAAACATTGGATTCAAAACAGCGAAACCAATGGGTGGAGTGGTAGAAGGCGATGTTGAGCTGCAATCTATTAAGATTTATGCTCCTGAGTCGGAAGGCGAACGCGTAATTAATGTAATTGGTAATGCAAACATTACTCGTGATGTGAAACACATCACACCAGGTGATATCCTTGCTTCTATCAGTTACTTCTTCAACCTACTATACAAAGTAGGGGATACAGATGATATTGACCATTTAGGAAACCGTCGTCTGCGTTCTGTTGGAGAACTATTACAAAATCAATTCCGTATCGGTCTTTCTCGTATGGAACGTGTTGTTCGTGAGAGAATGTCGATCCAAGATACAAATGCGATTACACCACAGGCACTAATTAATATTCGTCCTGTTATTGCATCTATTAAAGAGTTCTTCGGAAGTTCTCAGTTATCTCAGTTTATGGACCAAACAAACCCATTAGCAGAGTTAACTCACAAACGAAGACTATCTGCATTAGGACCTGGTGGTTTAACGCGTGAGCGTGCAGGCTTTGAAGTGCGTGACGTTCATTACTCTCACTACGGTCGTATGTGTCCGATTGAAACACCAGAGGGACCAAACATCGGTTTGATTAACTCATTATCTTCGTTCGCGAAAGTAAATGAGTTTGGTTTCATTGAAACACCATACCGTCGTGTTGACCCAGAAACTGGTCTTGTAACAGGGCATGTTGATTACTTAACAGCAGATGAAGAAGATAATTATGTTGTAGCCCAAGCGAATATGAAATTATCTGACGAAGGTGAATTCCTAAGTGAAGATATCGTAGCTCGTTTCCGTGGTGAAAACATTGTCACAAATAGAGAACGCATCGACTACATGGATGTATCTCCAAAACAAGTAGTGTCGGCAGCGACAGCTTGTATTCCATTCTTAGAAAACGATGACTCTAACCGCGCACTTATGGGAGCGAACATGCAACGTCAGGCGGTTCCGTTAATGAATCCGGAATCTCCGATTGTAGGTACAGGTATGGAGTACGTATCAGCAAAAGACTCAGGTGCTGCAGTAATCTGTAAACATCCTGGTGTTGTTGAGCGCGTAGAAGCACGTGAAGTTTGGGTACGTCGCTATGTAGAAGTTGACGGTCAAACAGTAAAAGGCGACTTAGATCGCTACAAAATGCAAAAATTCATTCGTTCTAACCAAGGAACTTGTTACAACCAACGTCCAATCGTAAGTGTTGGAAATGAAGTTGTAAAAGGTGAAATCCTTGCGGATGGTCCTTCTATGGAATTAGGTGAACTAGCACTTGGACGTAACGTGCTTGTTGGCTTCATGACTTGGGATGGTTATAACTACGAGGATGCGATCATCATGAGTGAGCGCCTTGTAAAAGATGATGTGTACACTTCTATTCATATTGAAGAATATGAATCAGAAGCTCGTGATACGAAGCTTGGACCAGAAGAAATTACACGTGACATTCCAAACGTTGGGGAAGACGCATTACGTAACCTTGACGAGCGCGGTATCATTCGCGTTGGTGCTGAAGTAAAAGATGGAGATTTACTTGTTGGTAAAGTAACACCTAAAGGTGTAACAGAATTAACAGCTGAAGAACGTCTATTACATGCTATCTTTGGAGAAAAAGCTCGTGAAGTACGTGATACATCACTACGTGTACCACACGGTGGTGGCGGTATTATCTTAGACGTAAAAGTATTCAACCGTGAAGATGGCGATGAATTGCCACCAGGCGTGAATCAACTTGTACGTGCATATATCGTTCAAAAACGTAAAATTTCTGAAGGTGATAAGATGGCCGGACGTCACGGTAACAAAGGTGTTATTTCTCGTATTTTACCAGAAGAAGATATGCCTTACTTACCAGACGGTACGCCAATCGATATCATGTTAAACCCATTAGGGGTACCATCTCGTATGAATATCGGTCAGGTATTAGAGCTTCATCTTGGTATGGCAGCAAGATACCTTGGTATTCACATTGCAACACCAGTATTCGATGGTGCTCGTGAGGAAGATGTTTGGGGCACAATTGAAGAAGCTGGTATGGCAAATGACGCGAAAACAATCCTGTATGACGGACGTACTGGTGAACCATTCGATAACCGCGTATCTGTTGGTGTCATGTATATGATCAAACTTGCGCACATGGTTGACGATAAACTTCATGCTCGTTCTACTGGACCATACTCACTTGTAACGCAGCAACCTCTTGGAGGTAAAGCTCAGTTCGGTGGACAGCGTTTCGGTGAGATGGAGGTTTGGGCACTTGAAGCTTACGGTGCTGCTTATACTCTTCAAGAAATCTTAACAGTGAAGTCTGATGATGTTGTTGGACGTGTTAAGACTTATGAAGCAATTGTTAAAGGCGAAAATGTTCCAGAACCAGGCGTTCCTGAATCATTCAAAGTATTGATTAAAGAGCTGCAAAGTTTAGGTATGGACGTTAAAATGATGTCTAGCGACGATACAGAAATTGAAATGCGTGATACAGAAGATGACGATGATCATCAATCAGCAGATAAATTGAATGTCGAAGTTGAGACAACTAAGGAATAATTGGGATAACCTGTAGACTAAAAGGGAGGTAGGCCCCTTGATAGATGTAAATAACTTTGAATATATGAAGATTGGACTTGCTTCACCTGACAAGATTCGTTCTTGGTCATACGGTGAAGTTAAGAAACCAGAAACTATTAACTATCGTACGTTAAAGCCTGAAAAAGATGGCTTGTTCTGTGAGCGTATTTTCGGACCACAAAAGGACTGGGAATGTCATTGCGGAAAATACAAACGTGTACGTTATAAAGGTGTAGTTTGTGATCGATGTGGCGTTGAAGTAACGCGTGCAAAAGTACGTCGTGAACGTATGGGTCATATCGAATTAGCTGCTCCTGTATCTCATATTTGGTATTTCAAAGGTATCCCGAGCCGCATGGGACTTGTCTTAGACATGTCCCCTCGCGCGCTTGAAGAAGTAATTTATTTCGCTTCTTATGTTGTAACAGAAAGTGGAGATACACCACTTGATAAGAAGCAATTACTTTCTGAAAAAGAATACCGTGCATATCGTGATCGATATGGTAGCACATTCCAAGCTGCTATGGGTGCAGAAGCAATTAAAAAGCTACTACAAGACATCGATTTAGATAAAGAAGTAGACTTCTTAAAAGAAGAATTAAAAACAGCACAAGGACAACGCCGTACTCGTGCTATTAAACGTCTAGAAGTATTAGAAGCATTCCGTAACTCTGGAAATGAACCGTCTTGGATGATCTTAGATGTTCTACCAGTAATCCCACCAGAACTACGCCCAATGGTACAGTTAGACGGTGGACGTTTTGCTACTTCTGACTTAAACGACTTATACCGTCGTGTAATTAACCGTAACAATCGTTTAAAACGTCTATTGGACTTAGGTGCACCAAGCATCATCGTTCAAAACGAAAAACGTATGTTACAAGAAGCTGTAGACGCATTAATCGATAATGGTCGTCGTGGCCGTCCAGTTACTGGACCAGGTAACCGTCCATTAAAATCACTATCTCACATGCTTAAAGGTAAACAAGGACGTTTCCGTCAAAACTTATTAGGTAAACGTGTTGACTACTCTGGTCGTTCTGTAATCGTTGTAGGACCGAACTTAAAGATGTATCAATGTGGATTACCAAAAGAAATGGCGCTTGAACTGTTCAAACCTTTCGTAATGAAAGAGTTAGTTGAAAAAGGATTAGCACATAACATTAAGAGTGCGAAACGTAAAATCGAGCGTGTACAACCTGAAGTTTGGGACGTTTTAGAGTCTGTGATTAAAGAACATCCAGTACTTCTAAACCGCGCACCAACACTTCACCGTCTTGGTATCCAGGCGTTTGAACCTACATTAGTAGAAGGTCGCGCAATCCGTCTTCACCCACTTGTATGTACTGCATACAACGCGGACTTTGACGGTGACCAAATGGCCGTTCACGTACCTTTATCATCAGAAGCTCAAGCTGAAGCTCGTCTTCTTATGTTAGCGGCACAAAACATCTTGAACCCGAAAGACGGTAAACCAGTTGTTACTCCATCTCAGGATATGGTATTAGGTAACTATTACTTAACACTTGAGCGTGAAGGTGCAATCGGTGAAGGTATGGTCTTCAAAGATGCAAACGAAGCATTGCTTGCATATCAAAATGGATATGTTCATCTTCATACACGTGTTGCAGTAGCTGCAAGTGCAGTAAACAACGCAACATTTACTGAAGAGCAAAAGAGTATGCTTCTATTAACAACAGTTGGTAAATTAATATTTAACGAAATCTTACCAGAGTCGTTCCCTTATATTAATGAACCAACAAATTCAAACCTTGAAAAAGAAACACCAGCGAAATATTTCGTTGAAAAAGGTGCGAACATTAAAGAAATTATTGCTAGTCGCGAAGAAGTGGCGCCATTTAGCAAGAAGATCCTTGGTAACATCATTGCGGAAGTGTTCAAACGTTTCCAAATTACAGAAACGTCTCGCATGCTTGACCGTATGAAAAACTTAGGATTCAAGTACTCTACAAAAGCTGGTATTACAGTTGGGGTATCTGACATTCTTGTATTAGGCGAAAAAGATGAAATTCTCCACGAAGCACAAGCAAAAGTAGATAATGTAATTAAACAATTCCGTCGCGGTTTAATCACGGAAGAAGAACGTTACGATCGCGTTATCTCTATTTGGAGTAATGCAAAAGATGTTATCCAAGGAAAACTGATGAAATCCTTGAATAAACGCAACCCAATCTTCATGATGAGTGACTCAGGTGCCCGTGGTAACGCATCTAACTTTACTCAGCTTGCTGGTATGCGTGGTCTTATGGCCAATCCATCTGGTCGTATCATCGAACTTCCAATCAAATCGAGTTTCCGTGAAGGTTTAACAGTACTTGAGTACTTCATCTCTACGCATGGTGCGCGTAAAGGTCTTGCCGATACAGCACTTAAAACTGCCGATTCTGGTTACTTAACACGTCGTCTTGTTGACGTTGCACAAGATGTAATCGTTCGTGAAGATGATTGTGGAACAGATCGCGGTTTATTAATTGGTGCGATTAAAGAGGGTAATGAAGTTATCGAGTCATTATATGATCGTCTTGTTGGACGTTTTGCAAGAAAAACTGTAAAACATCCTGAAACAGGTGAAGTATTAGTTGCTGAAAATCAATTAATTACTGAAGATATCGCTCATATCGTTGAAAATTCGGGTGTTGAAACTGTAAACATTCGTTCAGCGTTTACGTGTAACACTCGCCACGGTGTATGTAAGAAGTGTTACGGTCGTAACTTAGCAACTGGAACAGACGTAGAAGTAGGAGAAGCGGTAGGTATTATCGCAGCTCAATCTATCGGTGAGCCAGGTACACAGTTAACGATGCGTACATTCCATACAGGTGGGGTTGCCGGAGATGATATCACTCAAGGTTTACCTCGTATCCAAGAGATCTTCGAAGCTCGTAATCCGAAAGGTCAGGCAGTTATCAGTGAAATCGACGGTGTTATCGCAGCGATCAACGACGTTAAAGATCGCCAAGAAGTAGTTGTACAGGGTGAAGTTGAAGCTCGTACGTATGCTATTCCTTACGGTGCTCGTCTGAAAGTAACTCCAGGACAGCCAATTAGCCACGGTAAAGAGTTAACAGAAGGTTCTATTGATCCGAAAGAATTACTAAAAGTAACGGACATTACGGCGGTTCAAGAATACTTATTACGTGAAGTTCAAAAAGTATACCGTATGCAAGGGGTAGAAATTGGTGACAAACACGTAGAAGTAATGGTACGTCAAATGTTACGTAAAGTTCGTGTAAGTGATGCAGGTGAAACAGATGTATTACCAGGAACATTACTAGATATCCATCAGTTCACTGATGCGAATGCTAAGGTCTTACTGCAAGGTAAGCAACCAGCAACAGCTAGACCTGTTCTACTTGGTATTACAAAAGCTTCACTTGAAACAGATTCATTCTTATCTGCAGCATCGTTCCAAGAAACAACTCGTGTCTTAACTGATGCAGCAATTAAGGGTAAACGCGATGAACTTCTAGGATTAAAAGAAAATGTTATTATCGGTAAACTTGTTCCTGCTGGAACAGGTATGAATCGTTATCGCAAAGTGGATCTTGTAAAAACAACACAAGATGACATGAATGTAGAAAACGATGAGGTTTATGTGGAACAGTAAAATTTTCCGGCATAAATTTTGTATAAAAACAATTAATCTTAGTTGACATTGTATGAGTCAAAATGTTACTATAATCAAGGTTGCTCCTGAACGATGCTTTGGAGGATATTTATATGTCTTATCAAAAAGTATCAACTGCTGAAAATGTAGTCGTTGGTCATAAACGCACATTGGAGGCAATCAAAAATGGTACAGTTAAAGAAGTTGTCATCGCAGAGGATGCTGACATGCGGTTAACCCATGCTATCATTCGTGTTGCAATGCAATATAACGTGCCCATAACAAAAGTTGAATCAGTTCGTAAGCTTGGTAAAGCTTCGGGGATTCAAGTGGGAGCTTCAGCAATAGGAATAATAAGTTAAAACTGTTTTTGTGAGGAGAGAGCATTTGCTCTTCCTTGCAAAAACTTTGTTTTCAACTAATAATGAACCACCTGGATATGTGGTCATACAAACATGCGAAGGG
This sequence comes from Bacillus sp. HMSC036E02, assembly GCF_001836235.1. NCBI lineage: Bacteria > Bacillati > Bacillota > Bacilli > Caryophanales > Bacillaceae > Bacillus > Bacillus sp. HMSC036E02. The sequence goes on from NZ_KV827823.1 coordinate 28,874, forward strand.
AGGATAATCAAATGCCTACTATTAACCAATTAGTGAGAAATGGTCGTACTGATAAAGTATGGAAATCTAAATCACCTGCGTTAAACAAAGGTTTTAACTCTTTAAAGAAAAAATCAACTGATATCTCTGCACCTCAAAAACGTGGTGTATGTACTCGTGTTGGTACAATGACTCCAAAGAAACCTAACTCAGCGTTACGTAAATACGCTCGTGTACGTTTAACAAACGGTATCGAGGTTACAGCTTACATCCCAGGTATCGGTCATAACCTACAAGAGCATAGCGTAGTATTAATTCGCGGTGGTCGTGTAAAGGATTTACCGGGGGTACGTTACCACATCGTTCGTGGTGCGCTTGACACAGCTGGTGTTGACAAACGTATGCAAGGACGTTCTAAATATGGTACTAAGAGACCAAAACCTGCTAAAAAATAATAACTTTAAAATGAAAGGAGGAACTCAATATGCCTCGTAAAGGACCTGTTGCGAAACGTGACGTGTTACCAGATCCAATGTACAATTCGAAGCTAGTAACACGCCTTATCAACAAAATGATGGTTGACGGTAAAAAAGGTAAATCTCAAACAATTCTTTATAATGCGTTCGATATCGTAAACGAACGTACTGGTAAAGAGCCAATGGAAGTATTCGAGCAAGCTCTTAAGAACATCATGCCTGTTCTTGAAGTACGCGCTCGTCGTGTTGGTGGTGCTAACTACCAAGTTCCAGTTGAGGTTCGTCCAGAACGCCGTACAACTTTAGGTCTTCGTTGGTTAGTAAACTACGCTCGTCTTCGTGGTGAAAAAACTATGGAAGAGCGTCTTGCTAACGAAATCTTAGATGCAGCTAACAACGCTGGTGCATCTGTTAAGAAACGTGAAGACACTCATAAAATGGCAGAAGCTAACAAAGCATTTGCTCATTACCGTTGGTAGGATTCAACGTAAAATAAATGTAAGCATAAACCGCTTTATTTGTCGCTTATGGAAGTGTGGAGAGGGAGAATGCCTCTCCCTTTCATCGGGCGCTCGTTTTACATAATGAGAGTACTGGACATACTGACATGTGTAACAATATAAAGTGGCTTTTTTGCTACTTAAAATAAAAAAATCCAATCCATATATGGAAGGAGCAAGACACCAAATGGCAAGAGAGTTCTCTTTAGAAAACACTCGTAATATTGGTATCATGGCTCACATCGATGCTGGTAAAACAACAGCAACTGAGCGTATTCTGTACTACACAGGACGTATTCATAAAATCGGTGAAACTCACGAAGGTGCATCTCAGATGGACTGGATGGAGCAAGAGCAAGAGCGTGGTATCACAATTACTTCTGCTGCAACTACAGCACAATGGAAAGGTCATCGTGTAAACATCATTGATACTCCAGGACACGTAGATTTCACAGTAGAAGTAGAACGTTCTTTACGCGTACTTGATGGCGCTGTAGCAGTACTTGATGCGCAATCTGGTGTAGAACCACAAACAGAAACTGTTTGGCGTCAGGCTACTACTTACGGCGTACCTCGTATCGTATTCGTTAACAAAATGGATAAGATCGGTGCAGATTTCTTATACTCTGTAGGAACAATCCACGATCGTTTACAAGCAAACGCACATCCAATTCAGTTACCAATCGGTGCTGAAGATGAGTTCAATGGTATCATTGACCTTGTTGAAGAGTGTGCTTACATGTACGGTAACGATTTAGGAACAGACATTCAACGTGTTGAAATTCCTGAAGAGCACAAAGAATTAGCTGAAGAATACCGTGGAAAACTTATTGAAGCGGTAGCTGAGCTTGATGAAGAAATGATGATGAAGTACCTAGAAGGTGAAGAAATCACTGTAGAAGAGCTTAAAGCTGGTATCCGTAAGGCTACAACTTCTGTAGAATTCTTCCCAGTAATCTGTGGTTCTGCATTCAAAAACAAAGGTGTTCAAATTCTGTTAGACGCAGTTATCGACTACCTTCCATCTCCACTAGATGTACCTGCTATTAAAGGTACTCTACCGGATACAGATGAAGAAGTAGAACGTAAGTCTAGCGATGAAGAACCATTCGCAGCTTTAGCATTCAAAATCATGACTGACCCTTATGTTGGTAAGTTAACGTTCTTCCGTGTGTACTCTGGTGTGTTAAACTCTGGATCATACGTGAAAAACTCAACTAAAGGTAAGCGTGAGCGTGTAGGTCGTATCCTACAAATGCACGCTAACAGCCGTGAAGAGATTTCAACAGTTTACGCTGGTGATATCGCTGCTGCTGTAGGTTTAAAAGATACTACTACTGGTGATACTCTTTGTGACGAGAAGAGCCTTGTTATCCTTGAGTCTATGGAATTCCCAGAGCCAGTTATCTCTGTAGCTATCGAACCAAAATCTAAAGCTGACCAAGATAAAATGGGTACAGCATTATCTAAGCTTTCTGAAGAAGATCCAACATTCCGTGCTCACACTGACCAAGAAACTGGCCAAACTATCATCGCTGGTATGGGTGAACTTCACCTTGATATCATCGTTGACCGTATGCGTCGTGAATTCAAAGTGGAAGCAAACGTTGGTGCTCCTCAGGTAGCATACCGTGAGACTTTCCGCGCTGCTGCGAAAGTTGAAGGTAAGTTCGCTCGTCAATCTGGTGGTCGTGGACAATTCGGTCACGTTTGGATTGAGTTTGAACCTAACGAAGAAGGTAAAGGATTCGAATTCGAAAACAAGATCGTCGGTGGTGTAGTTCCTCGTGAATACATCCCAGCTGTTGGAGCAGGTCTTGAAGATGCACTTAAAAATGGTGTACTAGCTGGTTATCCACTAGTTGACATTAAAGCTGCATTAGTTGACGGATCTTACCATGATGTCGATTCATCTGAGATGGCGTTCAAAATCGCTGCATCTATGGCACTTAAAGCTGCGGTTTCTAAATGTAGCCCAGTAATTCTTGAGCCAATGATGAAAGTTGAAGTTGTAATTCCTGAAGAGTACATGGGTGACATTATGGGTGACGTAACATCTCGTCGTGGACGTGTAGAAGGTATGGAAGCTCGCGGTAACGCACAAGTTGTTCGCGCTATGGTTCCACTTTCTGAAATGTTCGGTTATGCAACGTCATTACGTTCTAACACTCAAGGACGCGGAACATTCTCTATGGTGTTTGACCACTATGAAGAAGTACCAAAGTCTGTTTCTGAAGAAATTATCAAAAAAAATAAAGGTGAATAATTGATTTTTATCGATTGTTCAAGTATAACTACTTATGTAAGCTTAGAAAGTGGGACGTAAGTTTCACTTTCTAGTCTAAATATAAAATAACCTATATAAACTAAGGAGGAATTTAGAATGGCTAAAGCTAAATTCGAACGTTCTAAACCCCATGTTAACATCGGTACAATCGGCCACGTTGACCATGGTAAAACTACATTAACTGCTGCGATCACTACAGTTCTTGCAAAAGCTGGTGGTGCTGAAGCACGCGGATACGATCAAATCGATGCTGCTCCAGAAGAAAGAGAGCGCGGTATCACAATCTCAACTGCACACGTTGAGTACGAAACTGAAACTCGTCACTATGCACACGTTGACTGCCCAGGTCACGCTGACTATGTTAAAAACATGATCACTGGTGCTGCTCAAATGGACGGCGGTATCTTAGTAGTATCTGCTGCTGATGGCCCAATGCCTCAAACACGTGAGCACATCCTTCTTTCTCGTCAAGTAGGTGTTCCTTACATCGTTGTATTCTTAAACAAATGCGACATGGTAGATGACGAAGAATTATTAGAATTAGTAGAAATGGAAGTTCGCGACCTATTATCTGAATACGGATTCCCAGGCGACGACATTCCTGTAATCAAAGGTTCTGCTCTTAAAGCTCTTCAAGGAGAAGCTGATTGGGAAGCAAAAATCATTGAATTAATGGCTGAAGTTGATGCTTACATCCCAACTCCAGAACGTGAAACTGACAAACCATTCTTAATGCCTGTAGAGGACGTATTCTCTATCACAGGTCGTGGTACAGTTGCTACTGGTCGTGTTGAGCGCGGTATCGTTAAAGTTGGTGACGTAGTAGAAATCATCGGTCTTGCTGAAGAAAATGCTTCTACAACTGTAACTGGTGTAGAGATGTTCCGTAAACTTCTTGACCAAGCTCAAGCTGGAGACAACATCGGTGCTTTACTTCGTGGGGTTGCTCGTGAAGACATCCAACGTGGACAAGTACTTGCAAAAAGCGGTTCTGTAAAAGCTCACGCTAAATTCAAAGCTGAAGTTTTCGTATTATCTAAAGAAGAAGGTGGACGTCACACTCCATTCTTCGCTAACTACCGTCCTCAGTTCTACTTCCGTACAACTGACGTAACTGGTATCATCCAATTACCAGAAGGTACTGAAATGGTAATGCCTGGTGACAACATCGAAATGACTATCGAACTTATCGCTCCAATCGCTATCGAAGAGGGAACTAAATTCTCTATTCGTGAAGGTGGACGTACAGTAGGTTACGGTGTAGTTGCTACTATCGTTGAGTAATCTTAACTGATATAAAAAAACCTAAGGGATTTTCCCTTAGGTTTTTTGTTTGCGTTTATATAAGGGAGAAGAGAGTGTTTTTTTTGTTTTGACGAGTTTCTTCTATAGTAATATAAAAACAACAAAAGATAATCCAGAAACTGTAAAATGAATTCTGTTAGATGAAAACTTGAAATTCTTTAAAGTGCCATGTATAATAGCAAAAGTAGAGAAAAGCAGATGCAAACAAAAAGATGCTTGCATCTAGACGAATAACATTGTATAATAGACAATGTTGGTCTTTGACTGCGATGAAGTGGAAGGTTGCTGACACACCCGGCCGCTTTGCCATGGCATGGTGTGGGGAAATTTCCATGGAGAAGGTCTATTTTAGAAATAGGCGAACGAAGGAGGGAAAATAATGGCAAAAGAAAAAATTCGTATCCGTTTAAAAGCTTACGATCACCGTATTCTTGATCAGTCAGCTGAGAAAATTGTAGAAACAGCTAAGCGTTCTGGGGCAACAGTTTCTGGTCCGATCCCATTACCAACTGAAAAAACTGTTTACACAATTCTTCGTGCTGTTCATAAGTACAAAGATTCTCGTGAGCAATTCGAAATGCGCACGCACAAACGTCTAATCGACATCGTGAGCCCTACTCCACAAACAGTAGATTCATTAATGCGTTTAGACTTACCATCTGGTGTAGATATCGAAATCAAACTATAATTTATATAACTTAAAAATGTAGGAGGTGTAACTCATGACCAAAGGAATCTTAGGAAGAAAGATCGGTATGACTCAAGTATTTGCTGAGAACGGTGAGTTAATCCCAGTAACAGTTATCGCTGCTAATCCAAACGTTGTTCTTCAAAAGAAAACAACTGAAACTGATGGCTACAATGCAATCCAGTTAGGATTTGAAGATAAACGTGAAAAGTTAACTAACAAACCTGAACAAGGCCACACTGCTAAAGCATCTACAACTCCTAAGCGCTTCATTCGCGAAATCCGCGATGCAGACGTGGACGGATTAGAGGTTGGTCAAGAGGTAAAAGTTGACGTATTCGCTACAGGTGAAATCGTTGATGTAACAGGAATTTCTAAAGGTAAAGGTTTCCAAGGTGTTATCAAACGCCACGGACAATCTCGCGGACCTATGTCTCATGGTTCTCGCTATCACCGTCGTCCAGGTTCAATGGGCCCAGTTGCTCCGAACCGTGTATTCAAAGGCAAAAAACTTGCTGGACGTATGGGTGGAGACCAAGTTACTATCCAAAACTTAGAAATCGTTCAAGTTGACACTGAGCGCAACTTATTACTAGTAAAAGGTAACGTTCCAGGTGCTAAGAAATCTCTTGTAGTTGTTCAAGGCGCTGTGAAGGTTAGCAAATAATTCACAATAGGAAGGAGGAATTCCAATGCCAAAAGTTACTGTATATAACCAAACTGGTTCACAGGTTGGTGAAATCGAATTAGCTGAAGCTATTTTCGGTATCGAACCAAATGAAGCTGTACTTTTCGAAGCTGTAATGATGCAACGTGCATCTTTACGTCAAGGTACACACAAAGTAAAAACTCGCTCTGAAGTTCGCGGTGGTGGTCGTAAACCATGGCGTCAAAAAGGAACTGGACGTGCTCGTCAAGGGTCTATCCGCTCTCCTCAATGGCGTGGTGGTGGTACGGTATTCGGACCTACACCAAGAAGCTATGCGTACAAACTTCCTAAGAAAGTTCGTCGTTTAGCAATCAAATCTGCATTAGCTACTAAAGTAGTTGAGAACAACATTGTAGTTCTTGAAGACCTAGTGTTAAATGCACCAAAAACAAAAGATATGCTAGCAGTACTTAAAGGATTAACTGTTGAGAAGAAAGCTCTTATCGTAACTGCTGATGCAAACGAATCTGTAGAGTTATCTGCTCGCAATATCCCTGGAGTAACAGTAATCACTGCTGATGGCGTAAACGTTTTAGACGTGCTTCATCATGATAAGCTAATCATGACAAAAGCGGCAGTGGAAAAAGTAGAGGAGGTGCTTGCATAATGAGAGATCCTCGTGATATCATTAAGCGCCCAGTTATCACTGAACGTTCTATGGAAATGATGGCTGAAAAAAAATACACGTTCGATGTGGACGTTAAATCTAATAAAACAGAAGTTAAAGATGCTCTTGAAGCGATCTTTGGTGTTAAAGTAGAAAAAGTGAACATCATGAACTACAAGCCGAAAGCAAAACGCGTTGGTCGTCACGCTGGTTTTACTAGCCGTCGTCGTAAAGCAATCGTTAAGCTAACTGCTGACAGCAAAGAAATCGAAATCTTCCAAGGCGTTTAATTCTTACTAAAGAAGGAGGGAAATTGAGATGGGAATCAAAAAGTATAATCCAACTACTAACGGTCGTCGTAATATGACTACGAATGATTTCGCTGAAATCACGACTGATAGACCCGAAAAGTCATTACTTGCTCCTTTAAGCAAGAAGGCTGGTCGTAATAACCAAGGTAAAATCACTGTACGTCATCAAGGTGGCGGACATAAGCGTCAATACCGTATCATCGACTTTAAGCGTAACAAAGATGGAATTCCAGGACGCGTTGCTACGATCGAATACGATCCAAACCGCTCTGCGAATATCGCATTAATTAACTACGTTGACGGTGAAAAACGTTACATTCTTGCTCCTAAATCTTTAGAAGTAGGTATGGAAGTTATGTCTGGCCCAGAAGCTGACATTAAAATCGGTAACGCATTACCATTAATCAACATTCCAGTAGGTACTGTTGTTCATAACATCGAGCTTAAGCCTGGTCGTGGCGGACAATTAGTTCGTTCTGCTGGTACATCTGCTCAAGTACTTGGTAAAGAAGGTAAATACGTACTTGTACGTTTAACTTCTGGTGAAGTACGTCTTGTATTATCTGCTTGTCGCGCTTCAATCGGTCAAGTAGGTAACGAACAACACGAACTTATCAAAATCGGTAAAGCAGGTCGCTCTCGCTGGTTAGGTAAACGCCCAACAGTTCGTGGTTCTGTAATGAACCCGGTTGATCACCCACACGGTGGTGGTGAAGGACGTTCTCCAATCGGACGTAAGTCTCCAATGTCTCCATGGGGTAAACCAACTCTTGGATTCAAGACTCGTAAGAAAAACAAAGCGTCTGACAAATTCATCGTTCGTCGTCGTAAAAAATAATGGGATTGTAGTACGGTTCATTTCTAGAACCGTACGCCAATCACGAAGGGAGGCACCAAAATGGCTCGTAGCTTAAAAAAAGGACCATTTGTCGATGATCACTTAATGAGCAAAATGGAAAAATTAGTTGCATCTGAGCAAAAACAAGTTGTTAAAACTTGGTCTCGCCGTTCAACAATCTTCCCTCAGTTCATCGGACACACAATCGCTGTATATGATGGTCGTAAACACGTACCTGTGTACATCACTGAGGATATGGTTGGCCATAAGTTAGGTGAATTCGCACCAACTCGTACGTACAAAGGTCACCTTGCTGACGATAAGAAAACTAGAAGATAATGAGAGGAGGCACTTCAATGCAAGCTAAAGCAGTAGCGAGAACAGTTCGTATTGCTCCTCGTAAAGTTCGTTTAGTAGTAGACTTAATCCGAGGTAAGCAAGTGGGTGAAGCGATTGCTATCCTTAACCACACACCAAAAACTGCTTCTCCAGTTGTAGAAAAAGTTTTAAAATCTGCAATCGCAAATGCAGAGCACAATTATGAGATGGACATTAACAACCTAGTTGTTGAAAAAGTTTTCGTTGACGAAGGTCCAACGTTAAAACGTTTCCGTCCACGTGCAATGGGTCGTGCAAGCCAAATTAACAAACGCACAAGCCACATCACAGTTGTGGTATCAGAAAAGAAGGAGGGATAATCGATGGGTCAAAAGGTTAATCCAATTGGTCTTCGTGTCGGCGTTATCCGTGACTGGGAATCTCGTTGGTTCGCTGAGAAAGATTACGCTACATTATTACATGAAGACATCAAAATCCGTGAGTACATTAATGTACGCTTAAAAGATTCTGCTGTTGCTAAAGTAGAAATCGAACGTGCAGCAAATCGTGTAAATGTTACAATTCACACTGCAAAACCTGGTATGGTAATTGGTAAAGGTGGTACTGAAGTTGAAGCACTTCGTAAAGCTCTTAACCAATTAACAGGCAAGCGTGTACACATCAACATTTTAGAAGTTAAGAGAGCTGATCTTAACGCTAAATTAGTAGGCGAAAACATCGCTCGTCAATTAGAAAACCGTGTATCATTCCGTCGTGCACAAAAGCAAGTTATTCAACGTGCTATGCGTGCAGGTGCTAAAGGTATTAAAACACAGGTTTCTGGTCGTCTTGGCGGAGCTGATATCGCTCGTGCAGAATCTTACAGTGAAGGAACTGTTCCACTTCATACACTTCGCGCTGATATTGACTATGCAGCAGTTGAAGCTGATACAACATACGGTAAATTAGGCGTAAAAGTATGGATCTACCGTGGAGAAGTCCTTCCTACAAAAAAGAAAGCTTCTGAGGAAGGAGGAAAATAATATGTTAATGCCAAAACGCGTAAAATATCGTAGAGAGCATCGTGGTAAAATGCGTGGTCGTGCTAAAGGTGGAACTGAAATTGCTTTCGGTGAATTCGGTTTACAAGCACAAGCTGCTTCATGGATTACAAACCGTCAAATCGAAGCTGCTCGTCGTGCAATGACTCGTTACATGAAACGTGGCGGTAAAGTATGGATTAAAATTTTCCCTTCTAAACCTTACACTGCAAAACCTCTAGAAGTACGTATGGGTTCCGGTAAAGGGGCACCAGAAGGCTGGGTAGCAGTAGTAAAACCTGGGAAAATTATGTTCGAAATCGCGGGTGTATCTGAAGAGGTAGCACGCGAAGCATTACGTCTTGCAGCTCACAAGTTACCTGTGAAATGTAAATTCGTAAAACGTGAAGAAAATGGTGGTGAATCTAATGAAAACTAATGATATTCGTGAATTAACCACTGCCGAAATCGAAACAAAAGTTAAAGCTTTAAAGGAAGAGTTGTTTAATCTTCGCTTCCAACTTGCTACAGGACAATTAGAGAATCCAACTCGCATTCGTGAAGTGCGTAAAGCAATTGCTCGTATGAAAACTGTAGTTCGTGAAAGAGAGATCGGAATTAATCGATAAATTGAGGGGAGGTTTGCATAGTGAGCGAACGTAACCAACGCAAAGTTTATACTGGTCGTGTAGTGTCTGACAAAATGGACAAAACGATTACAGTTTTAGTTGAAACTTACAAAACTCATTCCTTGTACGGAAAACGTGTTAAGTATTCTAAGAAGTACAAAGCCCATGATGAGCAAAACCAAGCGAAACTTGGCGATATCGTTAAAATCATGGAAACTCGCCCGCTTTCTGCTACTAAGCGTTTCCGTTTAGTTGAAATCGTTGAAGAAGCGGTTATTATCTAAATAGACGAATCGGAATTTTTAGTCCGAAGGGAGGTTTCATAACATGATCCAACAAGAATCTCGTTTGAAAGTTGCTGACAACTCTGGTGCACGTGAACTTTTAACAATTAAAGTATTAGGCGGCTCTGGTCGTAAATATGCTAACATTGGTGACATTATCGTTGCTACGGTAAAACAAGCAACACCAGGTGGCGTTGTTAAAAAAGGTGACGTTGTTAAAGCAGTAGTGGTACGTACGAAGAGCGGAGCTCGTCGTCCGGACGGTTCTTACATCAAATTTGATGAAAACGCAGCGGTTATCATTAAAGACGATAAGAGCCCACGTGGTACTCGTATCTTCGGACCAGTAGCTCGTGAATTACGTGATAGCAACTTCATGAAGATCGTTTCTTTAGCTCCAGAAGTTCTATAATTTAAGGTATTGCCTTGCTAAGGAGGTGCAGAATTAAGATGCATGTAAAAAAAGGTGATAAAGTACAGGTAATCACTGGTAAAGACAAAGGAAAACAAGGCGTTATCCTTGTGGCTTTCCCAAAGCAAAACCGTGTTATCGTTGAGGGTGTCAATATCGTTAAGAAGCACTCTAAGCCATCTCAATTAAATCCACAAGGTGGAATTATTACTAAAGAAGCACCTATTCACGTTTCTAACGTTATGATTTTAGATCCGAAAACAGGTGAACCTACTCGTGTAGGCTTCAAAGTAGAAGATGGTAAAAAAGTTCGTATTGCAAAAAAATCTGGTGAATTATTAGATAAATAATTTTCTTAAGAAAGGAGGTCACTTCATTGAATCGCCTTAAAGAGAAGTTCCAAAAGGAAATTACTCCTGCTCTAGTGAGCAAGTTTAACTATAAATCTGTAATGCAGGTACCAAAAATCGAAAAGATCGTAATCAACACTGGTGTTGGTGACGCGGTATCTAACTCAAAAGCGTTAGACAACGCAGTAGAAGAATTAACACAAATCACAGGTCAAAAACCTGTTGTAACTCGTGCTAAAAAATCAATCGCTGGTTTCCGTCTTCGTGAAGGTATGCCAATCGGTGCGAAAGTAACTTTACGCGGCGAGCAAATGTATGAGTTCTTCGACAAATTAGTATCAGTTTCTTTACCACGTGTACGTGATTTCCGTGGTGTTTCTAAGAAATCATTCGATGGTCGTGGAAACTATACATTAGGTGTTAAAGAGCAACTTATTTTCCCTGAGATTGATTATGATAAAGTAAGCAAAGTCCGCGGTATGGACATCGTAATCGTTACTACAGCGAAAACTGATGAAGAAGCTCGTGAACTTTTAACACAATTCGGTATGCCATTCCAAAAATAATGGAAGCCAACGCTAAGTAGAGGAGGCGAAAACGTGGCTAAAAAATCTATGATAGCGAAACAAAAGCGTACTCCTAAGTTTAAAGTACAAGAGTATACACGTTGCGAACGCTGCGGTCGTCCGCATTCTGTATACCGCAAATTTAAACTTTGCCGTATTTGTTTCCGTGAACTTGCATATAAAGGTCAAATTCCTGGTGTTAAAAAAGCTAGTTGGTAAAACCCACAAATGGGAAGGAGGTAAAACACATGGTGATGACAGATCCAATTGCAGACATGCTTACTCGCATCCGTAATGCGAACATGGTACGTCATGAGAAATTAGAGGTTCCTGCTTCTAAAATCAAAAAAGAGATCGCTGAACTTTTAAAACGTGAAGGTTTCATTCGTGATGTAGAATACATCGAGGATAACAAACAAGGTATCCTTCGTATTTTCCTGAAATATGGTGCAAACAATGAACGTGTAATCACTGGATTAAAACGTATCAGTAAACCTGGCTTACGCGTTTACGCTAAAGCTGACGAAGTACCACGTGTACTTAACGGATTAGGTATCGCTCTTGTTTCTACATCTAAGGGAGTAATGACAGACAAAGACGCTCGTCAATTACAAACTGGTGGAGAAGTAGTAGCATACGTTTGGTAATATATATTTAAAACGAACGGAGGTGTGACCACATGTCTCGTATTGGTAAAAAGATTCTTGAAATCCCTGCAGGTGTTACTATTACAGTTGCAGAAGACAATACTGTAACAGTAAAAGGCCCTAAAGGTGAATTAACTCGTACTTTCAATGCTGATATGCTTATCAAAATTGAAGAGAATACATTAACAGTTGAGCGTCCATCTGAACAGAAGGAACACCGTGCATTACACGGTACAACTCGTGCTTTAATCGGAAACATGGTTGAAGGTGTAACTGAAGGTTTCGCACGCGGACTTGAATTAGTCGGTGTTGGTTACCGTGCTCAAAAACAAGGTGATAAACTTGTATTAAGCGTAGGTTATTCTCATCCAGTAGAAATGACTCCGGAAGCAGGTCTTGAAGTTGAAGTACCTGCACCAACTAAGATCGTAATTAAAGGTATCGACAAGCAACGTGTTGGCGAATTCGCTGCTAACATCCGTGCTGTACGTGCTCCTGAGCCTTACAAAGGTAAAGGTATTCGTTACGAAGGCGAAGTTGTTCGTCGTAAAGAAGGTAAAACTGCTAAGTAAACCCGTTAGGTGAGAGAAAGGAGTGACAAGAATGATCACTAAAGCTGATAAAAATGCGACTCGTAAGAAAAGACATGCACGTGTACGTGCTAAACTTACTGGTACTGCAGAGCGTCCACGTTTAAACGTGTTCCGTTCTAACCAACATATTTACGCTCAAGTTATTGATGATGTGAATGGTGTAACGTTAGTAAGTGCATCTACTCTTGATAAAGACCTTGCTCTTAACGGTACTAGCAATATTGAAGCTGCTACGAAAGTTGGAGAATCAGTTGCTAAGCGTGCTGTAGAGAAAGGCGTTAAAGAAGTAGTATTTGATCGCGGTGGTTACTTATACCATGGCCGTGTTAAAGCTCTAGCTGAAGCTGCTCGTGAGGCTGGATTACAATTTTAATGGTCAAAGGAGGGAAAATTGATGCATCGCATTGACCCAAGTAAATTAGAACTTGAAGAACGTGTAGTTACGATAAATCGTGTCGCGAAAGTTGTTAAGGGTGGTCGTCGTTTCCGCTTTGCTGCACTAGTTGTAGTTGGCGATAAAAACGGTCATGTTGGATTCGGTACTGGTAAAGCACAAGAGGTACCAGACGCAATCCGTAAAGCTATCGAAGACGCTAAGAAAAACTTAATCGCTGTACCATTAGTTGGTACAACAATTCCACACACAATCAACGGTCATTTTGGCGCTGGTGAAGTATTCTTAAAACCTGCTGCTGAGGGTACTGGTGTTATTGCTGGTGGACCTGTTCGTGCGGTCCTTGAATTAGCTGGTGTACAAGATATTCTTTCGAAATCTCTTGGTTCTAACACACCAATCAACATGATTCGCGCTACTGTGAACGGATTAAGCGAACTTAAGCGCGCTGAAGATGTTGCAAAATTACGCGGTAAATCTGTAGAAGAGCTACTAGGTTAAGGAGGGAAAACAAATGGCGAAAAAGTTAGAAATTACCCTCACTCGTAGTGTAATTGGTCGTCCACAAGATCAACGTGCGACGGTAGAAGCTTTAGGTCTTAAAAAGTTGAATTCAACTGTAGTTAAGGAAGAAACTCCTGCTATTCTTGGTATGATCAACAAAGTTTCTCACCTTGTAACTGTAAAAGAAGCTTAAGGATAACTCATTAATATAAGGAGGTGCCTGGGAATGAAACTTCATGAATTAAAACCTGCAGAAGGTTCTCGTAAAGTACGTAACCGTGTCGGTCGTGGTATCGGTTCTGGTAACGGTAAAACTGCTGGTAAAGGTCATAAAGGACAAAACGCACGTTCTGGCGGCGGTGTTCGTCTTGGCTTCGAAGGTGGTCAAACTCCATTATTCCGTCGTTTACCAAAACGCGGCTTCACAAACATTAACCGTAAAGAGTTTGCTATTGTAAACTTATCAACGTTAAATCGTTTTGAAGATGGTACAGAAGTAACACCTGAATTATTGCTGGAAACTGGCGTTATCAGCAAGTTAAACGACGGTGTTAAAGTTCTTGCAAGCGGAGCAGTAGAGAAAAAACTAACTGTTAAAGCGCACAAGTTCTCTTCAAGTGCTAAAGAAGCAATTGAAGCAGCTGGCGGATCAGTTGAGGTGATCTAATGTTTCGTACAATCTCCAACTTTATGCGCGTTGCTGAGATAAGACGTAAAATATTATTCACTTTAGCGATGTTAATCGTATTCAGGATTGGCACGTTTATCCCCGTGCCATTTACAAATGGAGACGTACTGAAGGCACAAGATCAATTAAATGCTTTAGGTATTCTAAATACATTTGGCGGTGGAGCCTTGAAAAACTTCTCCATCTTTGCGATGGGAATCATGCCGTATATTACAGCATCCATCATCGTGCAATTATTGCAGATGGATGTTGTTCCTAAATTTTCGGAATGGTCGAAGCAAGGTGAAATGGGCCGTCGTAAATTAACGCAATTCACGCGTTACTTTACAATTGTTCTTGCGTTTATTCAGGGGTTTGGTATGTCAATCGGTTTTAACGGTATGGTAGGTGGACAATTAATTTTGAATCCAGGTTGGAGCACTTATTTATACATTGCTACGGTACTGACTGCTGGTACTGCATTTTTAATGTGGTTAGGTGAACAGATTACAGCTAAAGGTGTAGGTAATGGTATTTCCATCCTTATCTTTGGCGGTATTGCCGCAGCGATCCCAAGTGTTATATCTCAAGTGTATCAGCAACAGTTTCAAAATATCGGAGATCAATTGTTCATGAGTATCGTTAAAGTTGCATTGATTTTACTAGCTGTGCTAGCAGTTATTGTGGGTGTTATTTTCATTCAACAGGCTGTTAGAAAGATCCCAATTCAATATGCGAAGCGTGTAACAGGAGGAAATGGTGGTTATGCTGGAGCACAAAACACACATTTACCGCTTAAGGTAAATAGTGCTGGTGTTATTCCAGTAATTTTTGCTGTTTCATTCTTAATTACGCCTCCGACTATTGCACAGTTCTTCCCGAAACATGATGTATCGCAGTGGATTATTGCAAACTTTAACTATTCTCACCCAGTGGGAATGATCATATATGTTGCGCTCATTGTAGCCTTCACATATTTCTATGCATTTGTTCAGGTTAATCCAGAGCAAATGTCAGAGAATCTAAACAAGCAAGGTGGATATGTTCCAGGTATTCGTCCGGGTAAGAATACGGAACAATATCTAACAAAAATCTTGTATCGTTTGACCTTTGTAGGATCAATTTTCCTAGCAGCGATTGCAATCTTACCAGTTATCTTTACGAAATTGGGAAATCTTCCTCCATCTGCACAGATCGGTGGAACGAGTATGTTAATCGTTGTCGGCGTTGCTTTAGAAACAATGAAGCAGCTAGAAAGCCAACTGGTAAAACGCCATTACAAAGGGTTTATCAAGCAGTGAGTAAGTGGGAAGAATTGTCTTCCCTACATGCTCATGTACTCTGAGGGGGAACAAGGATGAACTTAATTTTAATGGGGCTTCCTGGTGCTGGTAAAGGTACACAAGCCGAACAGATTGTTGCCAAGTATAACATCCCTCACATTTCAACAGGAGACATGTTCCGTGCAGCTATGAAGGCTGAAACTGAAATGGGTCTACAAGCAAAATCTTTTATTGATAAAGGTGCACTTGTTCCAGATGAAGTTACAATCGGAATCGTTCGTGAACGTTTAAGTCAAGACGACTGCGTAAGAGGTTTCTTACTAGACGGTTTCCCACGAACTGTTGCACAAGCATCAGCTCTTGAAGAAATTATGAAAGATCTTGGCAAAAAAATCGACTATGTTTTAAACATTAATGTGGATTCAGGGTTGTTATTAAAACGCCTTACAGGCCGTCGCATTTGTAAAGAGTGCGGTGCGACTTACCACTTAGAATTCAATCCACCAGCAAAAGCTGATGTGTGCGATAAATGTGGTGGCGAATTATATCAACGCTCTGATGACAATGAAGAAACTGTAGCAAATCGTTTAGATGTAAATATTAAGCAAACAAAACCTTTGCTTGATTTCTACGAAGAGCTTGGTTACTTACAAAGCATTAATGGTGAGCAAGATATCAATAAAGTATTTGCTGATATCGATGTTCTCATCGGAGGCTTAGCGTAATGATAATCTGCAAAACTCCTCGCGAGATAGAAATCATGCGAGAAGCTGGCAGGATCGTTGCTTTGACTCATCAAGAGTTGAAACAGCACATTACTCCAGGAATTACAACGAAAGAGCTCGATCAAATAGCGGAAAAGACGATTCAAAAATATGGTGCTACGCCATCTTTTAAAGGATACAACGGATTTCCGGGGAGCATATGTGCTTCTGTAAATGAAGAGCTTGTACACGGAATTCCAGGGAAGCGCAAGCTCAAAGAGGGCGATATCATCAGTATCGATATTGGTGCGAAATACAATGGGTACCATGGAGATTCTGCATGGACGTATCCAGTTGGAAACATTTCTGAATCTGTTCAAAAGCTACTTGATGTCACAGAAAAATCGTTGTATCTTGGTCTAGAACAAGTAAAACCAGGCGAGAGATTATCAAATATCTCACATGCGGTTCAAACCCATGCTGAAGAGAATGGATTCTCGATCGTTAGGGAGTATGTTGGTCACGGAATCGGGCAAGACTTACATGAGGACCCTCAAATCCCGCACTATGGTCCACCCAATAGAGGCCCTAGATTAAAGCCGGGAATGGTCATCTGTGTTGAGCCGATGGTGAATCAAGGAAGACGATATGTAAAAACACTATCTGATGACTGGACAGTGGTAACGGTAGATGGTAAATGGTGTGCCCATTTTGAGCACACGATTGCTCTTACAGAAGCAGGATACGAAATCCTTACCACTTTATAAGTAGCTGGCTCTCCGGGATTTCAGAGCAGTGTAAAATGTTACTGATTTGAAGAAGGGAGAACTATTGAATGGCTAAAGATGATGTAATTGAAGTCGAAGGTACCGTTCTTGAAACGTTGCCAAATGCTATGTTCAAAGTAGAATTAGAGAATGGGCATGTCGTATTGGCTCACGTTTCTGGTAAAATCCGTATGAACTTCATTCGTATTTTACCAGGAGACAAAGTTACGGTAGAATTATCTCCGTACGATTTAAATCGTGGTCGTATTACGTACCGTTTTAAATAATATAGCACTCCGTAATCTTTAAGGAGGTTCGAGACATGAAAGTAAGACCGTCAGTTAAACCAATCTGCGAAAAATGTAAAGTTATTCGTAGACGTGGAAAAGTAATGGTTATTTGTGAAAACCCTAAACATAAACAAAAACAAGGTTAATCAGAAGGAGGTGCATTCGTAATGGCACGTATCGCAGGTGTAGATATTCCTCGAGACAAACGCGTTGTTATTTCTTTAACTTACGTATTCGGCATTGGTCGCACAACTGCTGAAAAAATTCTTGCTGAAGCAGGTATTTCTGAAGAAACACGAGTTCGTGATTTAACGGAAGACGAATTAGGACGTATCCGTGATATCATCGATCGTATTAAAGTTGAGGGAGACCTTCGTCGTGAAGTATCTCTTAACATCAAACGTCTAATGGAGATCGGTTCTTACCGTGGTCTTCGTCACCGTCGTGGTTTACCAGTTCGTGGTCAAAACTCTAAAAACAATGCTCGTACACGTAAAGGTCCACGTCGTACAGTAGCAAATAAAAAGAAATAATAAGTAAAGGAGGTTGAACTAACAATGGCACGTAAAACAAACACTCGTAAAAAACGTGTGAAAAAGAATATTGAAGCTGGTATAGCTCATATTCGTTCTACTTTCAACAACACAATCGTAACACTTACAGATACTCACGGTAACGCACTTTCTTGGTCTAGTGCTGGTGCACTTGGTTTCCGTGGATCTCGTAAATCTACTCCATTCGCTGCGCAAATGGCTGCTGAAACTGCTGCTAAAGCTGCAATGGAACACGGTTTAAAAACTTTAGAGGTTACTGTTAAAGGTCCTGGTGCTGGTCGTGAAGCTGCAATTCGTGCTCTTCAAGCTGCAGGTCTAGAAGTAACAGCAATTAGAGATGTTACTCCAGTTCCTCATAATGGATGTCGTCCACCAAAACGTCGTCGTGTGTAATTTTTCTGTATAGAATTTTCCCTTTTGTCTATAATGGATATGATGCATTATCGAGAAATTTCGTACAGAAACATCGCTTGTTGTGCACAATCGGGAACTGCCTAAGGGGGACTTTCGGTTAGACAGGGGTTATACCTTTGTTTAACCGGGGTTTCGACGTTTTGAAGGAGGGTTTAGTTAATGATTGAAATCGAAAAGCCGAAAATCGAAACGGTTGAACTTAACGAAGATGCTAAATATGGTAAATTCGTAATTGAACCGCTTGAGCGTGGATATGGTACTACTTTGGGTAACTCCTTACGTCGTATTCTTTTATCCTCACTCCCTGGTGCCGCTGTTACTGCTATCCAAATCGATGGCGTATTACATGAATTTTCAACAGTTGAGGGCGTAGTAGAAGACGTTACGACGATCATCTTAAACTTGAAAAAGTTAGCTCTTAAAATCTACTCTGAAGAAGAGAAGACGTTGGAAATTGATGTACAGGGCGAAGGTATTGTCACAGCTGCTGATATTACTCACGATAGTGATGTAGAAATCTTAAATCCAGATTTACACATTGCAACGTTAGCAAAAGATGCGCATTTCCGCGTGCGTTTAACTGCAAAGCGTGGCCGTGGGTATACGCCAGCTGATGCAAATAAAAGCGAAGATCAACCAATAGGAGTAATTCCTATTGATTCTATTTATACTCCAGTATCACGTGTGACTTACCAAGTGGAAAAGACACGTGTCGGACAAGTGGCTAATTATGATAAGCTTACGCTTGATGTATGGACGGATGGAAGCATCGGGCCAAAAGAAGCTATCTCTTTAGGTGCCAAAATCTTAACTGAGCATTTAAATATCTTTGTTGGTTTAACTGATGAAGCACAAAATGCTGAGATTATGGTCGAGAAGGAAGAAGATCAAAAAGAGAAAGTTCTTGAGATGACTATCGAAGAACTAGACCTTTCTGTTCGTTCTTATAATTGCCTAAAACGTGCAGGAATTAATACTGTACAAGAGCTTGCGAACAAAACAGAAGAAGATATGATGAAAGTTCGTAACTTAGGACGTAAATCCTTAGAAGAAGTTAAACATAAACTTGAGGAATTAGGTTTAGGTTTACGTAAAGACGACTGAGGATTTAAACCCATCAACAAAGGAGGGAACTACGAATGGCATACAGAAAATTAGGCCGTACAAGTGCGCAACGTAAAGCTATGTTACGTGATTTAGCTACTGATTTAATTATCAACGAGCGCATCCAAACGACAGAAACTCGTGCAAAAGAACTTCGTTCTGTAGTGGAAAAAATGATCACTTTAGGTAAACGCGGAGATCTTCATGCTCGTCGTCAAGCAGCAGCTTTCATTCGCAATGAAGTAGCTAACGCTGAGACTGGTCAAGATGCACTTCAAAAACTATTCGCTGATGTAGCTCCACGCTATGCTGAGCGCCAAGGCGGATACACTCGTATTGCAAAAATTGGTCCACGTCGCGGAGACGCAGCACCAATGGTAATTATCGAGTTAGTATAATGATAATTAAAAGGGCAGGACAGTTCTTTTCAAGAAACTGGTCATGGCCCTTTTTTTTAAATATAAAAATATGCTAACTGTGCGAAGGAAAGGGTGCCTTCTATTGAAAAAAGAGAAACTTCGGATAGAAAATATATCATTTCAATATCCTGGGGCAGCCACTTATGCATTAAAAGATGTTTCATTTTCCTTATATGAGGGAGAGTGGGTATCTATTATTGGACAAAACGGTTCAGGAAAGTCTACACTTGCAAAATTATTGAATGGTTTGTTTTTGCCAGAAGCAGGGACTATTACAGTAAATGATACAATGGTTTTATCAGAGGAAACGGTATGGGATGTTCGAAAACAAATTGGAATGGTATTTCAAAATCCAGATAATCAATTTGTTGGAACAACAGTGCAAGATGATGTTGTATTTGGCTTAGAGAATATCGGAATGCCAAGAGAACAAATGATTGAAAGATTAGAACAGGCCTTGCGACTTGTCCGTATGGAAGATTTTCTTAATGATGAGCCTCATTCCTTATCTGGTGGGCAAAAGCAGCGAGTGGCAATAGCAGGCGTTTTAGCACTTCAACCATCTATTTTAATATTAGATGAAGCAACGTCAATGTTAGACCCTCAAGGGAGACGTGAAGTAGTAGAAACGGTTAGACAACTTGTTACTCAAAAAGGTATTACCGTGTTATCGATTACGCACGATTTAGAAGAAGCGGCACAGTCAGATCGTGTCATTATTTTAAATAAGGGAGAAATATTAGAGGAAGGGACTCCAGAAAAAATTTTCAAATCCTCTCATATGCTCCAAGAAATTGGCTTAGATGTACCGTTTTCAGTGAAAATAGCAGAATTATTAAAAAGAAATGAAATTCTCTTGCAAAATACGCATCTTACAATGGAAAGCTTGGTGAACGAACTTTGGAGATTACATTCCAAAAAGTAGAGCATCGTTATCAATATAAAACTCCATTTGAAAGACGCGCACTTTATGATGTAGATGTGTCGTTTCCAAGTGGGGGCTATTATGCCATTATTGGTCATACTGGTTCAGGTAAGTCAACGATGATTCAACATTTAAATGGTTTATTGCAGCCGACAAATGGTACAGTTCAAATTGGTGAACATTTGATTTCGGCAGGAAAGAAAGAAAAAAAGTTAAAGCCACTACGTAAAAAAGTAGGGGTTGTCTTTCAATTCCCAGAACATCAGTTGTTTGAAGAGACTGTGGAGAAAGATATTTGTTTCGGCCCTACTAATTTTGGAGTATCTGTAGACGAAGCAAGGCAAAAGGCTAGAAAGGCAATTGAACTTGTAGGGCTAGAACCGGAACTGTTAACACGTTCTCCGTTCGAATTAAGTGGTGGACAAATGAGACGTGTTGCTATAGCGGGTGTACTGGCGATGGAACCTGAAGTGCTTGTATTAGATGAACCTACAGCAGGACTAGATCCAAAAGGGCAGAACGAACTTATGGAGATGTTTTATAAGCTGCACAAGGAGAAAGGTCTTACAGTTATCCTTGTAACGCATAATATGGAGGATGCTGCTCAGTATGCGGAGCAGATTGTAGTTATGCATAAAGGAACGGTCTTTTTGCAAGGAAGTGCAGAGGAAGTATTTTCACATGCCGATGAACTAGAGAAAATTGGTGTGGATCTTCCTATGTCATTAAAGTATAAACGTGCAATTGAAGAGAAGTTTGGTATTTCAATTCCAAAGGCTACCTTATCTTTAGAGGATCTTACTCATGAAGTTGTGCAGGTGTTACGAAAAGGTGGTCATGAATCATGCAGCAGTTGATTATTGGGAGATATATCCCGGGGAATTCACTTATTCATCAACTTGATCCACGTACGAAGCTGCTGATTGTCTTTTTATATGTATTTGTTGTTTTCTTAGCAAATAATGCGATTTCATATGGATTTTTATTTTTATATGCACTCATTGCTTTATTTTTTGCAAAAGTGCCGATTCGTTATGTACTTTCGGGCTTAAAACCAATTTTATGGATTTTTCTTTTTACATTTTTCCTGCATATTTTTACAAATAAGGAGGGGGATGTACTATTCCAGCTTGGTTGGTTTTCGATATATGAAAAAGGATTAGAGCAAGGGATATACATTTCTGTACGATTCTTCGTTATTATTTTAATGACGACATTATTAACGTTAACGACGACACCTATTGAAATTACAGATGGTTTGGAGACGTTATTAAAGCCGTTGAAGCGTATAAAGGTTCCTGTTCATGAAATCGCATTAATGATGTCAATTTCTCTTCGTTTTATCCCGACATTAATGGATGAAACGAGTAAAATAATGAAAGCACAAGCGTCACGTGGTATTGATTTTGCCGGGGGACCGATAAAAGATAGAATGAAAGCTATTATTTCACTGCTCGTTCCTCTGTTTATCAGTGCTTTTAAGCGTGCAGAGGACTTAGCCATTGCGATGGAAGCTCGTGGATATCAAAGTGGTGAAGGACGTACTAAATTTAGGCAACTACGCTGGAAAACAAGCGATACAGTAACGATTGTCAGCTTATTTTGTTTAGCTTGTATTTTGGCATGGGTGCGATCGTAATGGAGAATAGAGAAATGGATAGAATAAAATGTACGGTTGCATATGATGGCATGCATTTTTGTGGTTATCAAATTCAGCCGAACCATCGTACTGTTCAACAGGAGATAGAAAAAGCATTGCAGAAATTGCATAAGGGAGAACTTGTTCGTGTTCAGGCATCTGGTAGAACAGATTCTACAGTTCATGCAAAAGGACAAGTAATACACTTTGATACTCCTTTGTCTCTTGAAGAGTGGCAATGGATTAATGCTTTAAACACAATGTTGCCAGATGATATTGTTATTAGGCAAGTAGAGAAAAAAACAGAAGAATTTCATGCACGTTACGGTGTTGAGAAAAAAGAATATCGTTATCGTGTATTATTATCAAAGACTGCGGATGTATTCCGTAGAAATTACGTATATCAATATCCATACCCGCTCGAAATCAACTCTATAAGAAAAGCAATTCCTTATTTTATTGGAACACATGATTTCACTTCTTTTTGTTCGGCAAAAACTGACAAAAAAGATAAAGTGCGAACAATTTATGAAATCGAGTTAATTGAACAAAATGATGAAATAATTTTTCGTTTTGTAGGTAATGGATTTTTATATAATATGGTCAGAATTATTGTTGGTACGTTACTTAGCGTAGGGCAAGGAAAGCTTGATCCTGATAGCATTCCAGAGATTTTAGCGAAACAAAATCGTCAGTTTGCTGGAAAGATGGCTCCAGGTCATGGGCTTTACTTATGGGAGGTAAACTATAACAACTAATCCTGGTGTAACATTTGCTTGACATTAGAAACTCAAAAGTATATCATAACATATGGTATTGTTTCTAAAACCACGATTAGCCCCGGAAGGAAATCGTGTTTAAGATAAACAATAGATTTTTTCTATGGAAAAGATAACGAGGAGGGAAACACATGCGTACGACTTTTATGGCAAAAGCTAACGAAGTTGAGCGTAAATGGTATGTGGTTGATGCTGAAGGTCAAACTTTAGGTCGCCTTGCTAGTGAAGTAGCATCCATTTTACGTGGTAAAAACAAACCTACATTTACACCACACGTTGACACGGGTGATCATGTAATTATTATTAACGCTGAGAAAATTCATTTAACAGGTAATAAATTAAACGATAAAATTTACTACCGTCACACTAACCACCCAGGTGGACTTAAGCAAAGAACAGCTCTTGAAATGCGTACAAACTACCCTGTACAAATGTTAGAGCTTGCAATTAAAGGCATGCTTCCAAAAGGACGCTTAGGCCGTCAAGTTTCTAAGAAACTTAACGTGTATGCTGGAGCAGAGCATCCACACCAAGCACAAAAACCAGAAGTTTACGAACTTCGCGGATAATTAATTAAAGGAGGGCTTACTTTGGCACAGGTTCAATACTATGGCACTGGACGTCGTAAGAGTTCAGTAGCGCGCGTACGCCTAGTTCCAGGCGAAGGACGCGTTATCATTAACGGTCGTGATTTTGAAAACTATATCCCATTTGCTGCATTACGTGAAGTAGTGAAACAACCTCTAGTTGCAACAGAAACTTTAGGTAACTACGATGTACTTGTAAACGTAAATGGTGGTGGATACACTGGTCAAGCTGGTGCTATTCGTCACGGTATTTCTCGCGCTTTATTAAAAGCTGATCCAGAATACCGTCTAACACTAAAACGTGCAGGTCTATTAACTCGTGACGCACGTATGAAAGAGCGTAAAAAATACGGTCTTAAAGGCGCACGTCGTGCACCTCAGTTCTCAAAACGTTAATTTTTGCGAACTACAAACCCCAACCATTTTGGTTGGGGTTTTTTATGTTTCATTCCTCTTTTGCAATTTTTATAGCTTGGAATATTTTAGTGCTACCGCCACGCGTATGCTTCTTCTTTAGAAGTTTAGACTAATACGTATTAGGGAGGTTTATAAGTACTATGAATGTCATTGTCAGCTTACAAGAAAAACAAAAAGAAAAGCAGTTAAAATACGAGCGGAAGATGTTGCGGGAATTATCATTAAAAACATTGCGTTCAAATATTCGTGATGCCTTTCAAATGCAAGAGCTTCATCGTCAGTATGAAGATTACTGTATTGAATTAGGGATAGAATCTTATTTATTAGGAGCGAGATACAGTAAATTTGGTTATTATGGTGAATCGTTTTTTGATGTGAAATATAGAGCTTTAGAAGAAGAACAACAATTAACTGAAACGCTATTTCAATTTTTAACGAGTATGACTATGCGAGAAATAAAGTTGAAAGATGAGGAATTACTTTTTGAATCTTGTCAGCAGTTTATAGGATTGTGGTGGCAAGAAGGGTATGAAAAAGGTGAAAGAAGATATCGATTAAAGCTTCATTAAGACAAGCATAAACTTTCCTCTTGTCCCATATAAGTAATTAGAGGGACTAGCTGGAGGAGGAAAGGTATGAAGAGAATTCGAATTATCTCTTTTGCACTCGCTGCGGTTGTATTGTTTTTTTTAGTCAAACAAGAATTTCAAATTACAAAATCGTGGCGTGCTTGGAATTTACCCTTATCAGGGAAAGTAATCGTATTAGATGCTGGGCATGGTGGACCAGATGGAGGGGCTGTTGGTGGAAAGGATATTATAGAAAAGGATATTACGCTTGAAATTACAAAAAAGGTACAAGACTATTTACAAGAACAAGGTGCACTAGTTATTTTAACGCGTGAGGGAGATTATGATTTAGCTAACAAAGATACAAAGTCATATAGCAGACGTAAAGCAGAGGATTTAAAAAAACGTGTAGAAATCATCAATAAACCTGATGTAGACTTTTTTGCAAGTATTCATTTAAATGCTTTAACTAGTAGTGGATCGAAAGGCGCACAAACGTTCTATTACCGCTCTTCAATTGAAAATGAACGTGCTGCAAAATTTATACAGGCTGAATTGAGAACAAGTTTAGAGAATACGAATCGTTCTGCTAAGACTATTTCGCATGTGTATTTATTAAAGTATTCTAAAACACCAGGTGCTTTAATTGAAGCTGGCTTTTTATCGAATGTGAACGAAAGGTATATGTTAAATTCGGAGAAATATCAGCAAAAGGTAGCAGCTGCAATATACCGTGGTATACTACGGTATTTCACGGAAAAAGGAAATCCTCCAGAATAAGGAGGATTTTTTTGAGCTTCTCTCGTTAACGAAGTTTTCGGAAAATATGTTATACTGGAAATGTAAACGCATTTATTTCAAGAATAAGCAGAGATAAATTCAATTAACATTACGTTATTTTTCATACAGGGGGCTGGGCTAATTATGGTAACGAAAGAGCAAGTGGTTGAAGCGTTAGAAGGGATTGTAGATCCGTTTTTACATAAAACATTAAAAGAAACAAGTGCAATTAAAGAGGTAACAGTCAAGCCAGAGAAGGAACATGTGAGTGTCAAAATTGCAATCGTAAAAACCGGTACAGCGGAACAAATGCAGTTGCAGTCTGGAATTGTAAAGTTAGTAAAAGAACTTGGGGCAGCAACAGTTGGACTTCGTTTTGCAGAATTTACAGAAGAGGAATTAGCTCAGTTTGCACCGGAACAAGAAGAAGAGCAAAGTGAATCTTTATTGTCACCTAATTCAAAAACAACATTCTTAGCAGTAGCGAGTGGAAAAGGTGGCGTGGGAAAATCAACTGTTTCCGTTAACCTTGCAGTTGCTTTAGCTCGTTTAGGAAAAAAAGTTGGTATTATTGATGCGGACATTTACGGTTTTAGTGTGCCAGACATGATGGGGATAGAAAAACGTCCTATCGTAAGAGGTGACAAGATAATTCCGGTGGAACGTTTAGGTGTAAAGGTAATCTCAATGGGCTTCTTTGTAGAGGATAATGCACCAGTTATTTGGAGAGGACCTATGCTTGGGAAAATGTTAAACCACTTCTTCACAGAAGTAGAATGGGGCGATTTAGATTATTTAGTACTAGATTTGCCACCAGGCACAGGTGATGTTGCGTTAGATGTGCACTCAATGTTGCCATCTTGCAAAGAGATTATTGTAACGACGCCTCATCCAACAGCTGCGTTTGTAGCAGCGCGTGCTGGAGCGATGGCATTGCGCACTGAACATAGTATTCTTGGTGTTGTTGAGAATATGGCATATTTTGAAAGTAAGGTAACTGGTGAGAAAGAATATGTATTTGGAAAAGGCGGGGGAGATAAGTTAGCTACCGAATTACAAACAAATGTTCTTGGGCGTATTCCACTACAACAACCCGATTGGAATAAAGAAGACTTTGCTCCTTCAGTATATGAAGATACACATACAACGGGCATTATTTATAGTAAAATAGCTGAAACAGTAATTGATAAAACAGCTGTTACACAAAAATAAAGTGAAACTTTAATCAGTGGGGTTTACCTGTTACTGACAACAATAAGGCTGTAAACCTTTCGCTTAACTAGAGGGGTCCATTTTGTCTATTAATAGCAAGATAAAGTAATAACGAGTGAACAATGTATACATTGTTCACTCGTTATTATAGTTATTATTTTTTACTGTTCTTCCTTCTTCTCGTCTTGAGAACCACCGTCACCGCCTGCTTCTTTCTTACCGGATCCGCCTTTTTCAGCTTTTTGCACACCTTTACTAATGATATCAATCATCTTGGCTTGGAAGAGTGGACTTTCAGCAGTTTCTGTTAGTACTTGTTGTAGATATTGACGGTATTCTTTACTCTTCATTGTTTGTAACATCATTTTTTCTACTTCAGGATTTTTCATAATTTCTATAACGCCTGCTTGGTATTCAGGGTCTTTTAGTAAGGTTTTCATTAATTGAGTTTGTTCTTTCCCCATACTTTTAGCAAACTTTGATGAGAACTCAGGATCTTTAAAGAGCTTTTCCCAGAATTGTTGCCCTTTATCGGATACCATGGCATCTTCAATCGTTTTCTTTACTACTGTTTCATCTAGTATGAGTGCTTGTTTCATTTTTTCATCAGTTAATACATCTTGAATAGCTTTCTTACCTTGATCTGTTTTTAAAATATCAACAATCATTTTCTTTGTTTGATCGTAATCTAGTTCGGATTTCGTTTCTTTTCCTTGTGCGCATGCTGCAAGTGCGATAAGTAGAAAAGAAGAAACGAAAATGAATAGCATCCGTTTCATAAGTTGGAACTCCTTTCAGCACAGTTCTCTCTTTTTAATATAAATATCTTTAAGGAATTTATACATGAACATGGCTAGCTTTTTGAAATTGTCATTGATACAATTTAATTAGAAATATAAGGATAATGGGGGATGTGTTGTGAATAGCCGCAAGTGGGTACGACTATTTTTAACGACGTTGTTTCTTGGTGGAATTAGCACAGTTATTATTGGTTTTGTTTTGGAGTGGGACAAGTACAATAAATTTTTTCAAAATTTCGACGGTAAGGAGATTTTAGCAGTATCTTTCTGGCTGATGGGTGTAGGATTTATTTTTAGTGTTATAAGTCAAATGGGATTCTTTGCATATTTAACAATCCACCGTTTTGGACTAGGGATGTTCCGCTCATCTTCTTTATGGAATGCAGTCCAGCTCTTCTTTATTGCATTCGTATTATTTGATTTTGTGTATTTAAGATCTGTACTTATTGCAAATGGGGAAGTCTCGTTAGGGAATAACATACTTGTTGCTGGAATATTATTTGTGTTTGGAGCAATTGTTGCTTATGTAAAAAGCAAAGAAACAAATAAAAAAGCATTTGTGCCAGCTCTGTTCTTTATGGTTGTTGTAACGATCCTTGAATGGGTACCGGCGCTTCGGATTAATGATACAGATTGGTTATATTTAATGGTTATACCGCTATTGTTATGTAATGCATATCAATTACTTGTATTACATCGTTTAATCGGAAAAACAAGTAAATCAGCTTAATAGAGAGATTTTATACACCAGCAGTTATAATGCTGGAAATGGTATGATTAAAAAAGCTCTACCACCTTCTTGAAAGGTAGTAGAGCTTTTTATGCGTGAAGAGTGGTAGGGAAGAAGCTACTTCACATCTTCACTTTTCGTACTTGTGTTGGAAATAAGTTGTGATACGGATATTTGCTCATATCCATCACTTTTTATTTTTTGCAGGAGCAGCGGTAAAGCTCTATTTGTTTGAAGGGCAGAATCGGATGCGTGTAATAAGACGATATCTCCACCTTTCAAATTATTAGAGACAGTGGAAACGATGTTATTTACACCTGGGTTTTTCCAATCGTTTGAATTATTACTCCAATGCACGACGGTGTATCCAAGTGATTCTGCGATTTTAAGGGTTGCTTTGTTAAATTCGCCACTAGGTGGACGTAACAGCTTGACTTGTTTTACACCAAGTTTCGTAAAAACATCTTGTGCTCGTAAAAGGTCTCGTCTTATTTCATTTGTCTCTAGAGAAGTGTAGGATGTGTAATTGTACCCCATACTACCGATTTCGTGTCCGTCTTTCATGATTCGCTCTACAATATCGGGGTGTCTTTCGGCCCATGCAGCAGAAAGGAAGAATGTTGCATTCTTAATTTCTCTTTCTTTAAGAGTATCTAGGATTGGAATTGCTTTTTTGTCTCCCCAACTAATATCAAACGTAAATGCAACTTGCTTTTTAGCGGTGTCTCCTTTGTAAATTACTTTAGGGCCTGTAGCAGTTGAAAAAGCAGATTCATGTGAATATGTTTTTAAAAAGAGTAGCCATGCTGTAAATAAGGACAGTATCACTATTAAGCTAATGTGTTTAAAATTTCTCTTACTCGTAATAAAAAAGAAAAACATAATATTACGCCCCTTTGTCCAATCCTTTTCAGTTACATATATGCTGTAAATATAAAAAAGAGAACAAAGGATTAATATCGTAAGTAGTGGATATAATGGATGATAGGATTGTGATAATTGAAAATGAGCGGAACGTTTATTGTTGCGTAAGGAATTATTGAGGTGATTGTTTGCTTGGGCTGATGTTGACAAAAGAAGAGAGAAAAGAAATGGAATACATATTGAAGAGAGAATTAGAGGAACTTTTATTTGATTTTGAAGATGAGCGTATTCATGAAGTTGTAAAAAAAGCCATGGAAGAAAGATATAAAATCATTTTCTGTTTATTCCGGAGAGTAGCTAACACAGAAGAATGTATTCGTTATGTAAGAAAAAGAATTTTTTATTAAAAAGTGTTGACGTTAATAGTTTGTATATGTTAAATTAATAAACGTCGCTGATGCGGAAACGCAGAAAACGAC
>NZ_KV827824.1:0-2285 GCF_001836235.1 Bacillus sp. HMSC036E02
TATATTACACCTCTAAAGTATAATCGTCAATACGTTTTTTAAAAAACTTTATATTTTATAGATTTCACTTATGTATTTCTTCTATAGTTATATACAAGCACCCCACAGAACTATCTATGGGGTACTACTCTACTATAAAAACTATTGCTCTTTCGACGGCGCCGAACAACTTCCATCAGTACAAGAAAGATCGCTTCCACCCTCTGAAGAAAGTTCTTGTAACTTAGGTGTAGGATTCTCTTCTTCCCACACTTGCTGAAGTGCACCAACAAAAGTTTCAAGTGGTTGTGCACCTGAAATAGCATACTTTTGATTAATAATAAAATAAGGTACTCCCGAAATTTGATATTGCTGAGCAATCGCTTCATCAATTCTAACATCATTTGCATACGCATTTTTATCATTAATAACATTTAAAGCCTCTTGCTTATCTAAACCTGAAACTTCAGCGATAGTAGCAAGTGTATCCACATTACTTAAATTTCTCGATTCAGTGAAGTATGCGAAAAGTAGATTTTCCGTAATCTCTTTTTCTTTTCCTTGATCCTTTGCAAACTTCGCAAGACGATGCGCATCAAACGTGTTCGTCGGCTTCATCTCATCAAAATTAAAACTTAAACCCATACTAGCTGCATGATTTCCTAGCTGTACGTTATTACGCTTAGCTTCTTCAATACTAATTCCATACTTTGATGCAAGTACTTCATTAATACTTGTCCCAGAATAGATTGGAGCATTTTGGTCTAATTCAAAACTTTTAAACTCAACTTCAACATCCTTCTTATGCGGAAATTGCTCTAAAGCCATCTCTAATCTACGTTTCCCAATATAGCAAAATGGGCATACAAAATCTGACCAAACTTCAATTTTCATAGAAACACCTCATTAACTTTTAGTTTTCAATCATTGTAGCACTGAGATTAAGGAATTCAAAAGTTTTTGCTCTACCTCCTTCATATAGTACATACAAAAATACACTTATAGCAGAATACCTAATTAACAAAAAAACGATAATCAAAAGGATTAACTATTATCCCTCCGATTATCGTCTATATAAATGCAACAACTTTAATTATGCCGGAATATACTTCCCTACGAACTTCCATACAGTATTCCAATATTTATTCGAATCTACTTTCTCCGCTTCCCCATGTCCAGCACCTGGAACAATTAATTTCTCTTTTTCTACTTTTGCAGCATTATATACTTCATCTAACATTTCAAAAGGAACGAATGTATCAGCATCCCCATGAATGAACAGCATAGGTGTTTTACTTTTCGCTACTTGTTTTACAGCTGAGGCCTCTTCTAAATCATACCCAGCTCTTAATTTAGTAACCGTATTTGCCGCATTCATAACAGGAAACTTCGGTAAGTGGAATAAATCTTTTAGTTGATAAGTAAATTCATCAATAACAGTTGAGTATCCACAATCTTCAATAATAACTTTAACATTAGAAGGTAAATCTTCTCCTGAAGTCATCATTACAGTTGCCCCGCCCATTGAAACACCAAATAGAGCTATTTCAGCATTAGGGTCTTTCTTTAAGATTTGTTGAATCCAAATTAACACATCTTTACGATCATGCCAGCCCATACCAACATAATCCCCTTCACTATTTCCGTGCCCACGAAGGTCTGGTGCTATGACATTATAGCCTTGTTCATAAAAGTTACGAACATATTTCGTCATTTCTGATGCTCTACCACTATATCCATGAACTACAATTGCCCATTTATGACTAGATGGTTCATTCATATATTCATAACCTTTTAAATTTAATTTATCGAAAGAACGTATAGTTAATGTGTTAGGTTTATACTTCGATACGAAGTTTGCATTCTTTTCTTCATTCGCAGCCAATACATCTCCCGACGCATTTACCGTTTCCACTAAATGAGGATTATCTTGCAAAAATTCCTTTTCTTGTTTCGCATTTAATGCATAGTTATAAAAATAATTTCCAACTAACATATACACGATTACTAGCAGGACTAAGACTACTATAGTAATTATACTTATCTTTTTCATATTATCTCCTTTTCTAACTTAAATCTTCTTATATTAAAGTACATCAAAAACAACTGTACTATTTTAACATACCAATGAATTCTATCTTTAAGAAATAAAATAGAAAATCTTAAATTACCTGTCAAAAATCACGAAAGAAATTGAATAAAACTTATATAGCTACGTACTCAAAAATCTTTTAAAAAATGAGTAGCACTTCAAAATATTTAGCTTTGAAAAGAAGTTATAAAACACAAAAAAGACGAGTCATTCT
>NZ_KV827825.1:0-35476 GCF_001836235.1 Bacillus sp. HMSC036E02
GTTTTGCAAAAAAATTGGCAAATTCCTTTTTGGTTTTAAGTAGTTATCCAATAACTGATAACGGGAGCTAATGTTAAGTAGATCCTATTTATTGACTTTCTATATCGAGAATCATGAGAATAAAAAAAGCCCTCCAGTTAAGCAATCTGGAAAGCATTTTTATAAATTTCTAGATACATTGAATTGCGACTTATTGTATTTTTTGCTTAGCGTGAGGGGTTCCGAAATGCTGGAGGTAGCCCCTCACCACATAGTTATCAAGTTAAAATTTTTTAGTAACCCAAAAACGAATTTTTGTGCTAGCTTGTAACAAAATAGCTTATTTTTTGGTTTTGGGGTAATCCTGAATTCTTAAGTTGATAGGAATGTGGCGATACCCCTAGATTTAAAAAGAAATAAGCAGTGATTAGATTTTAAACTTAGTCATTGCTTTATCCATTGCATCTTGGTTTACCCCTATATAACGTAACGTGACCTTCTCTGACGAGTGATTGAATATCTCCATAAGTAATGCTATGTTTTTCGTTTGCATGTACATGTGATACCCGTACGTTTTTCTTAACGTATGTGTGCCTATTTCATCTAATCCAAACTCTGCTGCAGCTCCACTTAATATCTTATATGCCATACTACGACCAATCGGACGATTCCTACCTTGTCTACTTTGCAATAAGTACTCATTATCTTCTCTTTTTTCGACAAAGCATTTAAGCTCTCTTTTCAATGCTGCAGTAATTTGTATTCGTTTCTGTTTCCCTGTTTTCTTTTCTCGCATAGATATATGACTGCCTTTAACATCTCCTACCTTCAGTTTCAAAATATCCGAGATTCTCAGGCCTGTATTAATTCCCATAATGAAGAGAATGTAATTACGTAAACTCTTTTCCTTAAAATATTCTTTTAACTGCTGTATTTGCTCTGGATCACGTATCGGCTGAACAAAATTCATTATTCATTACCTCCAGTTTCATAAACTTCTAATCTAAGAGCAAAAGCAAGTTTATAAAACACCCTAGCCTTAACACGTCGATAAGTACGCTCACTCATGCCGATTTCGTTATATACCATATAATCACATACATCTTCATCTTCTAAATAACGCTTAATGATGATGTTTCTTTGATCCTTTCCTGCACGTCCATTACCCAAACGACTAAGAAACTGATCAATACGAAATGACGTTTGCTTAACCCACTCTTCTCGCTTACTTTGCTGTATATTAGCCATCGCTACATTTTCTAATGGCTTTCCTACATCATTTGTAGGTCCGTGATATTTAATTTCATAAGAAGGAGTGACTTTCATTTCTTCACGCATCATTCCAAACTGTCTATATAAACGTACGCTTTCAAGAACACCTTCTAATTTTTCTGCGTTGCTACTCTATCGATTTTTGGCAAGAAAGATAATTGTTTAGTCATGTAAGACCACTCCTTTTTATTTTTAGATTACTTTTGTCTTAATGCTCCACGTCTACGTTCATAACGAGGTCCATGAATACCCATTAAACCTTCAATCTCACGAGTATTTAACTTCTCTTTCCGTTTTTTCTTACTTTTCTTTTTTGCTTTATTCGATTGCTTTTTCCACTCGCGTAATTGGTCCTTAAGTACTTTCATAATTCCCCATCTCCCTTTTCAAAATAAAAAGGACACCTATTCCTAAAACAGCATTAATTGCTGCTTTAATGAATTGGTGTCCTCTAGTTTTCTAGCCGGACTATATTCGAATGTTATTTTAAATATCCCAATAGTCATTATTAACATCATTAGTATATTTGCTGATTTCCTTCTCTTTCCCACACTTTTCACATTTATAATAACTAACTATCCCCATCTTACCAGTTTTAAAATCTTCATTGTCATGACTTTTAATAAGTTTATATCTATGTATACATTTAGGTTCTTTTAATTTATCAAACCACTTTCCTAACATAAATTAATCCCTTTCCTCTCGAAAATATTCTTTTTATTCCCATCCCCTTAAGCATACATCGGAAAAGATTCCCAATTAATGAAACGTGGTAACTTGTTTTTTTATAAACAAAAGGATTATTTTATTAAAAAATTCATTTCAATTTATAATCGCTATCTTTTTCTTTAATTTTCCAGTAAAATCAAATGTAAATATTTTAATTACATAGGAGAAAGCAATGAAACATAACATTAATCTATGGTCCTTTATTTTTTCTTTTATTTGCATTGGTTTATTCCTCTTATATCTTGAAATTGGTTCGATAGCCTCATCTGAAACGAAATTGTTTATTATGAATTCGCTACCTATCCATCCTTTATTTTTTTTACTAGTTTTAACAATAGGAACTTTTTTTGCTGGTATGAAAGGATTTTCTAAAATAGATAATTGGGTTGCTATGCTTAGAAGCATAGCGACAGTTCTACTAACACTTTTATTATCAGTGTTTTTAACACTAACTTTGATCATTGGCTATGCATTAAGTTAAACGTCATTCCTTGTGAATAAAACTAAATATTACGTCAATACTATATTTGAAATCAGATTTTCTCCTTGTTCCCCCTTGGAGAACCTAACAGTTAGCTTTTGCTAGCTGCTTTTTACTTGTAAGAAGCACTCAATTAACTGGACTCACATATAATATTCTGAGTTCCTTTCTCTATAAAATAGTCGTTATAAAATGAGACTCGTCACGAGAGCACTTTACTAAGTGCTCTTTTTTGGTTTTAAAATAAAAATGCTTGTCCACTTCAACCCATTCACCATTGAATATTATCTAACTACTATAATCGTATAATTCTTCTTACATTTTCCATTCACTTCGATATATTCTTTAATTCGCCTTAACAATCCTTACACTTCTATATAATTGCTTTTTGCTACCTTTACCTCCTATGACGAGCAATCATAAGAGGTAAAGGTATGAATGAAGAAAATATTGTTTTACATGGTACTGCTATTAAATCAAGTTTAATCGATTCAATACTCCTATCTATTTTTCATCATTCACTTTACCAGCAGAAGCAACAGGAGCAACAGGTTCAACGGTATTGATTTAGGAAGCGGACTTCCTTATATATTAAAAGCTTTTTGGAGTGAACCCATGTTCCTTATATATTATGGAATGGGTTTATATTTGTGACATAAGGGCTTATTTTTTTATTTATTTTAATTTTCAAGGGCCTTTTTCTTATACTTGTTTGTTAACCA
The DNA here is from genome assembly GCF_001836235.1 of Bacillus sp. HMSC036E02. Classification (NCBI taxonomy): domain Bacteria; kingdom Bacillati; phylum Bacillota; class Bacilli; order Caryophanales; family Bacillaceae; genus Bacillus; species Bacillus sp. HMSC036E02. The sequence continues at coordinate 3,184 of NZ_KV827825.1, forward strand.
ATTCATAAGTTGTAGTGTGTAAGTGGGTGAATGATAAGGATGGTGTAAAAATGAGTGAATTTAAAAAGAAATTTCATATTCCATGTGATTGTTTTCTCCCCCCTGTACCTCCACCTCAAGTTGGACCGACTGGGCCGACCGGAGCGACTGGGCCGACCGGACCAACCGGGGCTACAGGAGTTACAGGACCTACGGGACCAGCTGCTACGGCATGTTGCCCATGTACGAATGTTCTTGATAACCCTGGATTCGATGAACCTGCAACACCAGGTACTCCAGTTCCAGGATGGATTGTAACGGGAAATGTTTCAGAAGTAGGATTTCCAAATGCGCACAGCGGTCGTTTTCTTCCAAATGGAATCTTGAGTGCTTTAGCTGTTTCTATTGGACCTGGAGGAATTATGACCCAATCTGTTGATGTGGGCGCAGGTTGTTGCTTTACCCTTTCTTTTGCTGGGGATATAAGAGATGGAGCACTCCTTGTTGCTTCTGTATCGTTTCCAGAACTTGGTCAAGGATGTCCTCCTAACCCTACAACACTTGGACCATTAAACATTCCGCACATTGTACCTGTTGCAAATCAACAACAAGCTGGCTTCCAACATTATACCCTTGTTGTGTGTATACCTGCTGATGTAACTACAGCATGTATTAGTTTCCAAAACTTAGCTACGGGTGGAGAAGGCGCAACAGCTTTTGTTGATAATGTTGTATTCCAACCTACTGGTGGACCTTGCACTTCATGTTCACAAAATTTTTAATATATTAATGTATTTAAAGATTTTCGTTTACTGGCGAATTCAATAACTATTAAAGAGAGCATTCTAGCTCTCTTTTCATATTTGAAATCACCATAATCTGCCCCTCAACCTTGACTCCACTCACTATATATTCATTAATAATCCGTTGTTTACTCTTCATTTCATTCCAATGACTATTTTATTTTAAATCCGCACACCCCTTAGAAGCATACATACGATATCATGTGGTATTCTTTTTCAATATTAGTTTTTATCCGTGAGTGCCTTGGATGGCGCTCTTTATATTTGAAATAAATAACCCTTTTGTTCAAACATACTTACGATTTATATAAACTAAGCATATATTTAAATAGACAAAACATAGCTTTTTCTTATACATACACAATTTTTGTTTAATAAAATAACGATTTTGTTCACTTTTTTGATACATTTATGAAACATTCACATGTTATCTTCAATATGTTCTATTCTTTTTGAAAAACCATGTGAGAATACCAAAACAAGAAGCCCTAGAGCCCTAAATCTAGGGCTTCTTGTTTTCAAATAAGGATTTTGTTTAAATTTCTTTAACCTTATTAATTCCCTTGCATACAATATTATCACAAGAAATTCAATAAGTGCTCCGGTCTAGTTGCCTTGAATTTCTTGCAAACCTTGTGGGAAGAATCCGTTTAAAACAAACGGGTTCTTTTATCTATTCACCTTTTAACTGGACAAGCATATGTTATTGTATAGAGGCATCCACTCATAGTAATCTACCTTTCTTTTCATTAACACGAAATAACAATGTTATTAAAACAAAAGTGCAAAGGTAGTTATTTGCTGATTCCAAAATTAATTAAACTAATAATATATAAATGAAACATTAATAAAAAAGATTATGCTACTATTTTTCTAAACACAAAGATGAGGTGATTTTGATAGAATATAAAAATAAAGATATATTCAATACATTTTCTTTTTCAGATATTAAACCTATTATCATCCCCCACCATCCAACTGGACCGACTGGTGTTACTGGAAGGACTGGTATTACTGGGCCGACTGGCGTTACTGGAAGGACTGGTGTTACTGGACCGACTGGCGTTACTGGAAAGACTGGTGTTACTGGACCAACTGGTGTTACTGGACCGACTGGTGACACTGGATCTACTGGCATTACTGGACCGACTGGTGTTACTGGTCCTGCTGGTGTAGGTTTAACAAACTATCTATATATTTTTGATACTACCAATCAGTCAATTGTAGTAGGTGGCAGTGTCACTTTTAATACCAATGGACCTATAATAGGTAGCGCTTTTACCCATATAGCGGGCACTGGAAATATTACAATTAACACCAGAGGAACATATGTAGCAGAATTCCAGTTAGAAGCTGCTCGTGAAAACCAATTTTCCTTTGCACTAAACGGTACACCGATTCCTGGCGGTCGTTATGGAACTGGGTCTCCACATTCTATAAATCAAGGTACTGTTGCTTTCACAGTAACAACTGTTCCTTCAACATTAACTTTAATAAATAATACTTCTTCAGCAGGTACTATCACCCTATCTAATAATGATGGGGGCTCTTTAACAAATGTATCTGCAAGTATAAGTATTTTTCAGGTAGGGTAATTACTTAGGTTAAAGAGTAATCATTTATAAAGCAACTATACTTTATCCTTATAAGTCACTTTTTAATCGTTTAATTTTTTAAAATTTCGATTTGTGATAGAATAAGCACATATCAATCTTTTTACTTTCACTTTAAAGATGATACTTCGATTTTGGTCCTAGTTTCCTAGGGCCTCTTTTTAACTAAATAAAAATTTTTGTTGAACCCATTCACCAATTTCATACTTTTACATACTTTAATACTACCTTTCTGCATAATGTGAGTTTGTCACTTTCGTTATAATGAGGTATAAGGAGCGCTCTCCATCAGCGCTCTTTTTATTTGTTGTTAAATAAGAATTTTGTTTAAAAATTAATAACATTCTCTAGCTTGGTGCACCCTATATCTAAAAGGAGCATTTATGAAAATTTTAAAATACATATCCCTTACTATTGGATAGATTGCATTATTATCAATTTGGTATGTGATTTTCTTTCCTTAACCCACAAGTTAATTTGTACAGTATGCGTTTCTTTTATCGCACTATTTATTAGCAACAACATATACTTATACGGACTATAAAAAATATAGTTCTTGGTCGAAGAGCACCCTTAGGGCAAATGGTGCTCTTTTTGATTAAAATAACTATTTTGTTATAAAGTAACTGCTTCTGCTGTAGGTTTATTTTTCTCTAATTGCTCAATTGCCATTTGCAATCCTAACCAGTAACCAATTAAACGATACGGTAACCTCATGTTTTACCGAATATGCAAGAAGAAGCAGTTAAAAACTTCGGTAAAAGTATCTTTGGATAACCTATGTTTGCAAAATGTTTGCATTTCATCAAAAAAAGTCAAAAAAACGTTGTCATATCAAGGTTTGTTTGACCTATCATCTTATATTCTTGATATAACGCCCTTAAATCGTTGCTCTATATTTTCAGATTGCTGTAAATCTATCCGTATATCACTTTTTCCTGCCCCCATATAAAGAGCGATATTTGAGGTGAATACTTTTGTAACAAATCGTGAAAGAATATATCCACATATACATCCGCCAGCTGAAATAACAACATATTTTGTTACATATAGTTTTTGAATATCTTTACTTGTAATGCCGATAGCTTTCATAACACTAATTTCCCGATAGTATTCTTCCATCAGTTAATGAATTAAGTGTTTTAAAAAGAGGATAAGTAATAGAGGGACCTTTTTGAGGTAAGTTCGATGACTGGTATAAATCTTCAAATTCATTTATCTAATTTACATCTGTTAACTGAAATTCAATAAGATATTCTCTTTCTCCCAAATTTCGTTTTAATCTTTCTAAGTCTTCATTGCTTATTACAAATCGCTTTGAACTAACGATTGATGGATTCATTTGAACATCACGAACACATGCTGATATCGTAAATTCTTGTTCTATATTATTTTTTATAATCCATATTTCATCTCCAATATGCAGATTGTATTTTTGCATAAAATAAATCGGTACACCTATTTCCCCTTTACTAATCTGTATCACTTTATTATTTAAATCTAATAAAAAATTAAAATTAGCGTTTTGTTTCACGGAACTAATATCTATTACGCTATTATGTTCGCCTTATTTTTATTTTGTATAAAAATGTTATACCCGTTTACTTGTACTTGGATCATCTCTGCCGTTTGCCACTTTTTTACAAAAGGAGTTTTTTCTACAAATGAATCCATTGACTTTTGATTTATTTCTCCGGTATGAATCTGTACGACGTGCGGTGCGCTTGATACTTTAAACAATCGATCATAGATTTATAACGTTACTTGAAGCACTAGCCATTAAAAACTTGATAACTTGATAAACATAAATAAAATGATAATTATCATTTTATTTTTAGAGAAATCTCTTTTTAACATTCTCCTAATCATATGAAGCTAGTTCCCTTCATTTCTTAATATTTTCTTCGTCACTATAGCTATTAATATCATTATGAAACTAATAGCAAATATAGGTAAATAAATTTTCGTACTGAATCCTTCAAACATAAAACCATATACGACTTGCCCAATTGGTGCCATACATTGAGATACCGCTGTTATAAATGCCATCACTTTTCCTAGATTTTCATTTGGTGTTTTCTTTTGGACTACAGTAATCACATAAATGGATACAATTGTCATAATCATTGCGATTAGAAGAGAAGAAAGTATAAAGAGGATAAATGGTGGATAGTATCCTAAATTAAGAATAAACGGTGTAACTGATAGTGCCACTGGCATTACTAATAAAGCTATGATAAGCATCCAATTATATAATGTTTTCATCTGTAACTTTTTAGCAAAGAAACCGATTGACAATGCCCCTAATATGGTTGCAAAATCAATTAATCCCATTCCAATTCCATACATCGTATCGCTACTCTGCATAGTTACTCGTAACATAATAGGTCCTCCAACAACAAATAACGGTGTCAAAATTAAGTTTAGTAAAGCTGCAAGTAACATAGCCTTCAAAATAAAAGGTTGCTTTAAAACATAAAGAAAACCTTTTTTCATATCTTTTACAATTGCCGGTATGATATGGCTTTCTTGCGCTCTTTTTATAAAAGGTATTGTAATAAACATTTCTAAAATTGCAGATAAAAAGAAAGCAAGACAACTTGTTATTACGAGCATTTTCAAACCAATTATGCCATATAATATTCCTCCTAGTACAGGTGCAACTATATTAGATAATGCTTGCACACCATTTATGATACCGTTTGCTTGTTCTAACTTTTTCTCTGGAACTAATTGCGGAATACTTGCCATAACAACTGGTGAGTACATTGCACTAATGACTGCTAGTAAAAACATAATTGCTCCAATCAATAAAATAGATACCGATTCAGTTAATAACAAAACTATAAAACTTAATACAATAGCAGCGTTTATAAAATCCAAAATGACCATTACATTACGGCGGTTGAAACGATCTGCTATCGCTCCGCCAAGAGGAGCTAACAAAAACGGGATACTCGTTATGGCATATAACCCTGCAAATATATCGGCACGTCCTGTTATATCTAGCACATATAAAGACAGTGCAAAACGTAATAGTGTTGAACCTAAAATAGTAATAATTTGACCACTTACCATTAAGTGAAAATCTTTCAAGGAAGATTGAATACTTGCTGGCATCTTCATCACATCCTTCATTTAGTCTAGACCGACTGCCGGTCTATAACACTCAAACAGAAAAAAGCTATTTCTGTTTCATTAAAACCTCGATCATATAATCAAAGGACCCTTCTTTCGCTCCAACAGATACTTCCATCATTTTAATATAAGCCTTAGCTCTTCTCATCATTTCTTCCGGTTTCCACTGGAATAAACCATCATCAAATATGACTTGTGCTGAAGAGAGTAATAATTCAATTGTTTCTTGTGGGTATGGAGTAGAAAATATGCCTTCTTCTATTCCTTGCTCTAAAACTTCCGTTAATACAGGAGATAAATGTATAATGGATTGCACTAAACTTTTCTGATGCATTTCTGCATTATTTGGTTGATGGAATTGTTCAATCATTTTTTCTTTGACATCTCCTGATTTTGGTGATTGTTCCATTAAAATTTTAAATAACTTATCTAAAACGGGGATATCGGGATTGGAGACAATCCTTTTCGCCTTAGTGACATCCTCTTTAATAATCCTCATAATGATTTCATCCATTACTTCCTCCTTCGACTTAAAATAATGATAAAACGTCCCCTTTGCTATACCAATTTCTTTTAAAATATCATTCACGGTTGTTTTCGTATAACCTTTCGTAAGAAACAAACGCTCAGCTGTTTCTAAAATTTCCTTTCTACGCTCCTCATACTCCTTTACAATTCGCATTCAAGTTCTCCTTCCCATCAGACCGACTGTCGGTCTATTAAAATTATATGTTTAGTTTGCAAAAAGTTTCCTATTATCGTACATATACAACACCATACTTTCTATTTCCTTTATAAATTTTTATTTTTTAACGTCCGCTCAATTTGTTTAAAACGTATCTCATGTTTCTTATCGTCACCTTTCATTTTAGGAAAAGAACGATGCCTCCGTTCGATCTATGTACTTATCAATGGAGTATTTTGTTGAGTTCCAATATGTAATATTGTATATTTCGCACTTTTAATTTTTGTATATGTGATAATTTATTTATAAAAATATAAATTATTAATAAGGGTGATTTATATGAGCAAGTTCCGAAAGAAGATGATTAAATATTTGCAAACATTTTGGGGATGCTTAGCATTTGGTGTATTAATGTTTGCTATCTTCTTAATTACGGATTTAACAGATGCATCTTTAAATACATTAGGCTGGAGAGACTGGCTAGGTTCTGTAGCAGGCGCAACCATTTTATCTGTTGGGATGTTTACTTTAAATAAATTGAATTTAAAATAAATATTCGGTCAATACTGTATGTAGGCTGTATGCCAACATTCATTTAAAGTAGTCTTCTCTGTATCTCCTTGTATTGAGCAGTTAGCTTTTGCTAGCCGCTCTTTTATTTTGTTCCGGTTCTTGCCTTTTAAAGAACTCTTTATCTACTTTCCCCCAATAAGTACACATATCTATTCTCCATTGCTACAAAATGAAATCTTTATTTTGTTTTACGCGTCGCTTTTTCAATCAGCCAAGATACAATATTAAAATCATTAGCTTCACCCTTTAAAGATGTTCCGTTCCAAAAGCATTCTTTCATCACTTCAAGTAATTCTTCAACAGCTTCAATTCATCTCATATTCATTTTCCCTTTCTCCCAAATAACTATTTTGTTTTATTAATTAACTGATTAATAAAACAAACAACTTTATTAAACATTCCATGTTTCTTCACCCCTTGAATATTTTTCAAATAAAAATACATACTATTTTCAAGCCGCCGTGTCCACGGCTAATACCTCTTATCTTTTGTTACAGCAAAAGCAGGTAGGCTCTTCACTTATCTGCTTTCTCTGTATATTTTTTAAGAAATCGAAAATAATACCAACAAGCTGTTTGAACTAGCAGCTTCACTCTTCTCGCAATGGGGATGCAAATTATCACAATTAGCTAACTCATTGAGCTCACTGGCAGACAACCAAAATCGTTGTCTGCTTTTTGTATGAGATTTTTCGTTTTACATATACTACTTTTGAACCTGCAGACCAATACGAGCCATTTTGGTGCTTGGGATTTCCCTTCCGGGGATAAGTATCTTTTACTTATCCCTTTTTTGTATAGACACGTATATTTAGGGTAAAACTAATTACAAGCAGATTTTCTGTTTATGCGTAGTTCTAAACAAGATTACTTTTTCTCCTATTAAAGGACGGCAGGTACGACTGCTAGTCCTTTTTTCTTATTTCGCATATTATCACTACATTACCTTCATCGTCGTCGTAAGCAATTTCCCCATAAGGATGGCAGTGGTGCTTCTCGAGTTCCTCATCGATCAAAACTAACAAATTAGTTTTCCATTTTCCAACGATCGTACACCAATACGAGTTTAATCCTTCATAAACTTCTCTTGTTCTATTTCAATAATTGCGGAATGTATAATGAAAATACTCGCTCGCTTCAATACCTTTTCTTTTAACCAAAGTGTTCTGCTGAATGATAGTAATACCCTTGCACTAATGGTTTTGGACTATAAAATTCCCTTTATAAATTTCAAATGCGGTGAATGAAATTTTGTTTTTTTCTTGCCATCATCCTTGTTGTATACAAACAAAAAAAGAGCCACAATATTTTGCGACTCTTTTACAATTATAACTATTTAACGACCACGTCTTTGCTGACCTTGCTTTGTACTACCTTTTTTATTACTTGGCTTATTAAATGATCGGTTATTTTCATTTCTCGAACTATTTCTTGAATCACTTCTTGAGCTATTTCTGGAATCACGTCTTGAATCACTTCTTGAACCTTCGCGGCTATCTCTTTGACGATTTTGACCTGATTTCTTCGGAGCCGGCTTTGGTACCGGTTTTCCATTTTCATCTACACGTTTTATCTTCGGTTGTTCGATTATTTCTCTTTGTATTGGTGCACCAAGCGTTTTTTCAATTTCTTCTAAATGTTTTTCATCTTTCGCTGCAACGAACGTAATTGCAAGACCTGATCCACCTGCACGTCCTGTTCGGCCAATGCGGTGAATGTAACTTTCTACATCTTCAGGGATATCAAAGTTAAATACGTGCGTTACACCATCTACATCAAGTCCACGAGCTGCTACATCCGTTGCGATTAAGTACTGAATTTTAGCTTCGCGGAAACTCTTCATAACTCTTTCACGTTTCGCTTGAGGTATATCACCATGAAGTTCAGCACAATTATAACCTAATCCTTTTAAATTATCATAAAGCTTACTTGCTCTAACCTTTGTACGACAGAAAATAACAGCTAAAAATGGCTGATCACGATCCATAATAAAACGAAGTGCATCTGGCTTTGCACGGTCTGTCGTCTCAATGACACGCTGCTCAATTGTATCAACCGTTACTTCTTCACTTTGTACTTGAATCATTTGCGGCTCATCCATATAACGCTTCGCCAATTTTTTAATATCTTTTGGCATCGTTGCTGAGAATAACATCGTTTGTTTACTATCAGGTGTCTCATCTAAAATATCTTCAATATCATATAAGAAACCGAAATAAAGCATTTGATCCGCTTCATCTAATACAATCGTTGAAAGATTACTTAAATCAATTGTTTCACGTCGTATATGATCTAATAATCGCCCCGGTGTCGCTACAACAATATGTGTATTACCTTTTAATTTTCTCAATTGTTGTGCTACATCTTGCCCACCATAAATCGCTAGTACATTAATATCTTCTCTTTGAACAAGCATTTTTTTAATTTCAGTTGTAATTTGCAGAGCTAGTTCCCTTGTTGGTGCAACAATTAAAGCCTGAACATCACTAGACTCTGGATCGATTTTTTCTAAAATCGGTAACACGAATGCTAACGTTTTACCCGTTCCTGTTTTCGCCTGCCCAATAATATCTTTACCTGACATAATAACAGGAATTGCCTTCTCTTGAATTGGTGTTGCTTCTGTAATTCCATTTTCACGTAATGTATGATTAAAAGTTTCACTAATTCCTAATTCTAAAAAGTTTTTCAAATAGACCACTTCTTTTCCTTATTTTTCACATTAGCTTTCATTGTACCATTTGTTTCGCCAAATATGAAAAATAAAAAAATTCTTATCTTCTTTTTTTATATTCATCCTGTACTAGATGAACAAAATCTTTTTGCTTTTTCTCAGATTTTATTAATGCTTCCATGTTAGTAGAAGACAAAATGAACTTCTTAATTTTGCTATTACATCAAATAACGAACCCATCTTCTCCCCCCTATACCCTTGCTCAAATTATATATATTCTTCTTTACATATATATTTCAATTTTACCGAAATATAATGTTACTGATTTGGTTGAAATCGCAAAATATATGAACTAAAAAACCGATCTTTTCGATTTAGGAAAGACCGGTTTTCATTAATTTATACAGTAAGCTTTCCTCCATGATAGCAATAATACTCTGCTGCTTTAAAACTTTTAATCCTGTTTAAAGACTGTTTCGCTTTTTCTATATCCAAACAAAAATTCGGATTAGCTATTACTAACTCACGATTCTCTTGAACAGCCGCATCTCCCGTAATTACACAATCTAAATTCGGAAAATATAATGAAATATGCCCCGAAGTATGTCCTGGCGTCGCTACTATTTGACATTCATTATCCAAAATCATTTGACCATCATGCACTTTTTCATCGACGGAAATATGTTTTATATTTTTTAACTGTTGTATAAACCATTTACCAAATTCTTTTTCTTCATTTGACATACGTTCTAACATTTCTTCAGCTTGAACTAACCTCTCTGATTTTATATCACCACTAATATAGTTAGATTCAATTTCACTAGCAATAACATTAATTTGAGGATATTTCACTTTAAAATCGTATACAGACCCTAGATGATCATCATCATAATGAGTAATAATTATATTTTTTAAGTTTTTCATCTCATATCCATGTTTTAATATTGCATTTTCAATTAAAGGTAAAAAACTTGGATATCCTGTATCGACTAACGTTAATTCATTATGTAATATAATTAAACTTGGATAAATACATTGTTTTTGCCCGTTAAATTCGAATTCAATTGGTAGTTCTATTATTTTCATTTTGCTTCCCCCATACCGCTTATAAAATGCATAATAATAACTAAATCATCCACATACATTTTACAATATATATACTATGTAACGGAACACTATGAATCGTTACATAATCCACATTATATTATTTTAAACAGGTAATCCCCTATTTTTATGGAAATATATAATTAAGAAAAACAATAAAATTGATTAATCTCTCACTTCTTTGTCCATCCTTTTAAAAAATCTATGTTTTGTAAAAGGAGTGTTTATATGGAGAAACAGACACTTTGGAAAAAGTTCAAAAAAAGCTCTGTAAACCTCGGTAAATCTAGCGTATATGAAAGTATTATTTTATTCTACACAATGAAAAAGAAAGAATTACCTACTAAGGCGAAATTCATAATATTAGCCGCTTTATCTTATTACGTATTAACAATCGATTTCATTCCAGATATAGCTGCTATTATTGGGATTGGGTTATTAGATGATGTTTTAGCAATCGCTGTAGCGCATAAATACGTTATGAGACACGCAGATGCTGAAATTCGAGAAAAGAGCAAAGTAAAGATGGAGTCATTATTTACTTCAGCACAAGCATAATGAAATTATCTAGTCATTTACCTACCTTTTTACTTTCAAATAAAGCTAACTGTAATTAATGATAGTTCCACCTCACTGAATATTACCCTTCACCATGAGAGCATAGCAGAATAAATTCCTAAACAAAAGCATTTCTCTTAGCTCTCAAACCGTAAACAAATAGGGAATCAGCACTTGTTCTTAAGTTCTGACTCCCTTTTATTTGTTCTTATATCTATCTGTTATACAGTTTCATACGTTCCCTTATACAAAACTGCTATTGCCGCTACTATAAGAATCATACCCATAAAAGCAGGTGCGGCATGACCAAGTGATACATAGATTTGTCCTCCAATAATCGGACCAATCATTCTTGCTAAAGCTTGAATAGATTGGCTTCCACCTTGAATCCTTCCTTGTTCATTAGAACTGACAGACTTTGAAAGCATCCCGTTGAATGAAGGCCCGAAAATTGAATCCCCAAAACCAAACATTAGCATTCCAACGATAAGTAGTGGAGAGAGTGAAAATACAGCTGATGCTGCAATAAAACTGTATCCTATAATCTCCGAAACCATCCCAAGAATTGCTATTTGTTTATCACTAAGCTTGATTAAAAGCTTTGGCATTATAAAACTTTGTGAAACAATGTCTTGAAAGCCCAAAATTGAAAACATAAGTCCGATTAATACAGGTTTCCAACTGAAAGTATCCATTGTAAATTGCGTGAAAATTGCTTGTAAAGATCCGTTAGGTATCCAAAGTAAAAACGCTGAGATAAGTAACCATTTTAAATTTTTCATGGAAAGTATATTTGCTAGCTGTGCAAAAGGATTTAACCTTACAAAAGTAATCTCTTTTAACCTGTTATTTTTGTCAAGGCTCTCAGGCATGTATTTCATACCATATAAAACATTTAATAAAGTTATGAACGCTCCAAAGTATAAAGGTACAGAATGACCAAACTTTGCAAGTAAGCCCCCAAGAGTGGGTCCAATAATAGTTCCCACACCTACAACTGCACTCACCCATCCAAAGTATTTCGTTCTCTGCTCTTTCGGAATGATGTCTGCAAAATATGCGAAGATAGTACTTATGCTCCCACCTGTTATACCTTCTATTATGCGTCCAGCAAATAATACCCATAAAGCTCCTCCTATGCCAAAAACTAAGTACCCAATTGCAGAACCAAATAAGCATATTAAAAGTAATGGACGACGGCCATACTTATCGCTTAAAGCCCCGAGTGCTGGAGCAGCTAAAAACACGGAGGCCGCATATACGGAAGTTAGTAGTGTAACAACTAATGCTTGTTCTTCCGGATTACTTGTATATGGCTGTACTAAGAATGGGACTACAGGCATGATGATACTGAAACCTATACCACAAAGAAATACCGAAATAAGTCCGAATAGTAAAGCATGTTTATCTATGCTTTTTTCAGTTTCCCTTTCATTTTGTGATCTAAATATAGACATTTAACTTCTCTCCTTAAAATATTTTGTTGCCTTGTCAACAAAATGATAACCCTGTTTTGTTGATTAGTCAACAAAGATAAAATAATAAAAAAGCAGCCTATTCTCATATTAGAGTAAGGCTGCCATTTTATTATTAAAATGTATTACGATTTAATATGTATACCTTGTTTCTTTATTTCTGCATCCAAATGTCTACTATACTTTTCCACAAAGCTAATTATACTGTCGAATTCTTCTTCAGTTACTTGCTCAAATACAGCTTTATCCCGCTCTTGAAACTCTTTGTGCAGATTTTCATGGATTTTATAAATTTCTTTCCCTTGTTCGGTAAGCTTAAAATAAATTTCTTTCTTATTTTCTGACTTTTGGTAGCTTTCAACAAGGCCTTTTTGTATGAGCTTCTTAGTCATTCTACTTATAGCACCGCGAGTCACATAAAAAGCCTCTGCGAGTTGCGTCACGTTAGAATTTGCATTGTTTTCAATATATTCAATGCAGTGGACTTCAGAAGACTTAAAACCTTTAAGACCTTCTTCCATCTTATCTTTATTAAGCCAAACCAGCTTATTATATAATTCCCTGAAACCGTTCATGACCTGTTCTTCTTTATTCATGATCTGCCCTCCTCACCGCTCATTAGCACATTAAAACTATTATATTAAATTTCTGCTTATGTTTCGACAATATTGAAATAATTATTGTAACATTAAAGATATGTGTAAAAATAGGCGCTTAAATAAAATAATTTTTAAACAGCAAATTTTGCAAGTTTATTGCTACTTACAGTAAACAGTAGACAAAAAGTAAGAGCTAAGACTATTTCTCTTAGCTCTTCTTTCATAAAACTATTTCACTTCATTAGCGACAAAAAAGTGCTCACATACACTTGATATGCGCTGTAAGTCCACGTTCCCACCAGATATAACAGCCACTACTTTTTTCCCTTTTATATAACTATCAACTTTTCCTGCAAGAAGTGCAGCAGTTGCTAATGCACCTGCACCTTCTACAACAGCTTTCCCACGTTGTAATAAATCTTTCATCGCTACTTCCAGCTCTTTTTCTGATACAGTTACAATATCATCTACTAATTCTTTTACAATTTCAAATGTTAATTCACCTGGTATTTTAACTGCGCAACCATCTGCAATAGTAGGCGCCTCATAGTGTTCTACGATTGCTCCTTTATCGTAAGATGCCTTCATTCCATGAACATTATCTGCTTGGACACCAATTATATTAATGGATGGATTAAAAGATTTCAATGCTACAGCAATGCCAGAAATAATTCCGCCTCCACCAATTGGTACAATGACAGTATCTACATCCCACATATCATCAAGAATATCTAATCCAATTGTACCTTGACCAGCCATTACCTCTACATCATCATATGGATGTAAGTATGTTTCACCTGTTTCTCTTATAATTTCTTCACATTTTGCCTTTGCATCATCAAAGGTTTCACCATGTAAAATCACTTCAGATCCATATCCTTTAGTTGCTTCAACTTTCGCCTGCGGTGCAGAAATTGGCATAACAATTTTACTCTTAATACCGAGTAAATGAGCAGATAATGCAACTCCTTGTGCATGATTACCTGCTGAACATGCGATTACACCTTTTTCTTTTTCTTGATCCGTGAGCCGTGACATTTTATTAAATGCGCCACGAAATTTAAAAGAACCCGTTAATTGCATATTTTCTAATTTCAAATGTATTTCTCCGCCCGTTTTACTAGTCAAATAAAAAGATTTTACTAATGGCGTTTTACGAGCATTTCTATCTAGAATCTTGTGAGCTTTTTTAATATCGTCTATATGTAATGGTAGTTTTCTAGTTATCATACTGACACCTCTTCCAAAGTTCTATTTCTAAGTTTTCGTAAGTCGTAGCTCCTTTATACGAAAAGAAAAAATCTTTATATATGTACCCCACTCTGAAATAAACACATTTGCAAACAATTTAACATCCTTTTCATATCGCGTTCTTTATAATGATTTAAACATGCAATTTGGATCCAATTATTCTTTTGTAAATAAGATGACTCATAATGAACGATGTATCCTTGTAATGCTAATGCATCGCCTACTACTTTAGAAGAATGGTCTTCGCTTAATACAATAGTAAGTATAATTGGCGCGGCATGTTCTTTAGGTGAAACAAGCTTTAAGCCCATATCAGTAATAACTTCTTCAACATACTCGTATGTCTCTTTAATTTTTACAAATACCTTTTCATCTTCAAATCGCTTCAACGCTTCTTGTAATGCATAAATTAAATTCCATGATTGTGAGTATGGAATGCTTTCATTTTCTTCATACATACCAATGTCCATATAGGCCGGCACAGCCTCGTTTATTTTTACAATGTGGTTATGAAAAACGAAAGAAATTCCTGTATATGATTTAATCGCTTTACCGCTAACACCACTTGCAAAATACACATCCTTCAAGGATAATGGTATTGCTCCAATTGAGCTTATGCAATCTACACATAGTTTTATTTGATTCTCGTTACAAAGAGTATTTAGCTCGTTTAAATCGTTTAACATTCCAGTAGATGTTTCATGATGAACAAACCAAATCCATTCATAATTTCCAGTTGTCATGATTTCTTCTAATTCGGTATAAATAAATGGATCTCCCATTTCCTTTTTATACGTATCAAAATGTAACCGTGCTCGTTTTGCATGTCCAACTAATCTATTACCAAATTCCCCATTTGCTAATACTAGTCCTTTCCCTTTTAAAGAACGTAACTGTAAAGCAATCGCATCATTTGCTAACGTCCCTGTTCCTAACATAAGCTGTACATGTTTTGCTTTTGTCATGTAAAGTAACCGTTTTTTTACATTGCCCATCATCACTTGAAATGACTTAGAGCGATGCGAAATAGGCCGCGTAGAAAATGCCTTTCGAACGTTCTCTTCAATATCTACTGGACCAGGTAAAAACGTATATTCTTTCGTCATAATCCCCCCAACACTCGACTCTTCAAACATAGCAGGGGTAACATACATTGGCTGGAAGGCTGCTTCTTCTGTACCAACTAACGTATGGAAAGATTTGAATCCCATTTGCTCATATAAAGCTAGTTCACGTGTTGTTGCAGAAATGAGTGCTAATTCATATCCATTTAGAAGCAAATAACGATGTAGAAAACGAATTAATCCTAACAACGCTCTTCCATTTCTATATTCACGTTCTACTGAAAGCAAACGAATTTCATACATTTTTTCTCCATGCTCTTGCAAATAAACATCTAAATTTGAGATTTTATAATCTAACGAGAATGGTCGTTTTCCCCGCACTGCGACCATACCTACTAATCTATCCTCATCTAAACAAATTAAATATGTATTTTCTTTATGAAACCGATCTATACGAAACCGGTCTTTCGTTTCTTCATGTTGTGGTATCTCTTCCACAAAAGTTTTATAATTTAATTTATGTATACTTTCAAATTCCCAATCTTGATCAGCAACTTTATAAATTAACCCCATGCCTTATCTCCTTTATCTATTTAATAAAAAATGATAAGTGGAGATTATCCCCACTTATTAAACATTCATTTTATTCTCGATTCACATATAGAATAAGTACAATAATCATTCCACTTAATATAGTGGTAACAATAGAATAAGAATAAAGAATCATACAAATTGGTAAACAAGCAATTGTAATTAGTCCTGGCTTCGTAAACCCTTTAAATATTAAATAAAATACAATAAAAATGCCTAAGAGGGTAAGCGCTATCAAATAATCAAATGCGATTAGTCCTCCTATAAATGTTGAAATACCTTTACCGCCCTTGCCTTTAAATAAAACTGGATAAATATGTCCAATAATAACGGCCAATAATGTTAACATTACGAATGTAGGATCTTCAAAAAGATATTTTGCTACAGCAACAACGATTGCCCCTTTAATCGCATCACCTAAAAATGTAGCGATGAAATACCCTTTTCCATATACGCGCCCCATATTTCTTGCGCCAGGATTTCCGCTTCCTTCATCCCTAATATCAACGTTATGTCTCAATTTTGTTACTATATAAGCGGTCAATATGTTTCCAATTAAATAAGAAGCCACCAAATATAAAAACTGCATACTATTAATCATGTAATCATTCACTTTCTACATGGGATTACATATACAATATTCAATTACTACGTATATTGTACGTTTTTAACATACATCCCTTTATACATTTTAACATCATATTTTTACAAATCATACAAAAATTCTCATACACTATTTTTAAAAATATATATCCCTCATTAAATAATATGTTCCTTTCACTGCCATTTCTGCTTGTGATACGAATGTAATTTCTTTCATACTATCTTCACAGCATTTCTTAAATACAGCAAATATTTCAGGAACTAAACGCAATATACTGCCACTTACTGCAATTGGCGTTGAGTGCTTAAAGTTCAACTTGTTATAAACACTTACTGTAATCCTTGCCAATTCCTTTCCAGCTTGCATCATAATTTCATCCGCATCATCATTGCCATTTCTCGCTTCCTGAATAACTAATGGCGCGATTGCTGCAATTTTATCTTTAGAAGAAGTATATACTAAGCTTTTTATATGAGACGGTGTCAAAAGTTGAAACTGCCTTTGAATGTTCAAACTCAATGGACAAAGACTGATTCCTTGATCGAACTGAATTGCCATTTTCTTTAAAGCTTGTAATGCAATCCAATATCCGCTCCCCTCATCTCCTAAAATATGTCCCCATCCACCGCTATACTGATATACTTCCTCTTTCTTTCCTATACAAATTGCACCTGTACCACCTATAGTTAATATTCCCTCCTTACCTTTTAAAGCAGCTGCATGCGCGATCATTGCATCATTAAAAATTTCAATTTTTGTTCCGTATTTCTTTTTTAAACGTAATATTAATTCATTTGTATTCCCTCCGCTTATACCAGCTAATCCTAAACAAATACAAACGCAATGCTCATTCATTAAACTCTTCTGGCATTGATTAATTGCTTCCATAATATGCAAAAGTGCCTGATCAAAATCTATTAATACATTTCCAAATCTGCTCGTACCTCTTACAACTTCATTTCCATCTTGATCAAATGCAATTGCCTCTGTCTTCGTTCCCCCGCCATCTACTCCAATCATATACTTCATATGTTCGCCTCATTTTCATCTGCGTATGGAGGGAATGTTATATTCCCTAAAATTACGGAATTCTTAGCACCTGTTGCGCTCGGCACATTACTTGAATTACGATGATACGTTTCGTTTGCTAAAATAGCAAACGCAATTGCTTCTTTCGCTGCTGAAGAGTGACCAATATCTTCTTGTATACATATGCTACATTTCTCTTCTCTTAATCCATTCCGTAACATTTCAACAAGTGTATTATTATAACTTCCACCACCACCTAAAATCACCTCATCAATTTCATAATACGGCAAAATAAACGCCTTATAATGATGAACAATTGAACATGCTGTAAACATCGTGACAGTTGCCAATATATTTTCTTTACTATGCTTTTTAAATCGATTCAATAATCCAGTCACAAACGCTTCTCCAAACTGTTCTCTACCAGTTGATTTCGGTGGATTCATTTTCAAAAATGGATGATTCATACAATATGTCAAAACCTCTTCTACAACTACTCCTTGTTTTGCAATGTTACCATTTTGATCATATGACAACTGAAACAACCTTTGACATACTTCATCCATTACCATATTACCTGGACCTGTATCAAATGCTATAACGCTTTTCTCACTTAGTTGACTTGGTATTACAGTCACATTACCAATCCCGCCGATATTTTGTAGTAGTCTATTTTTAGTTTGGTGACGATATAAAATAATCTCTGAATATGGTACAAGTGGTGCTCCTTGTCCTCCAGCTGCCATGTCCATCGTTCGAAAATTAGAAATAACCGTCGTATTCGTTTCATACGCTATAATTGCTGGTTCTCCAATTTGTAATGTAGAAGGAATCATACCTCCATCTTGCTGTGGCTGATGATAAATCGTTTGTCCGTGAGAACCAATTAAATCTAATTGTCTCAAAGGAAAATTGGCCTCTTTACAAACTTCCTTTACAGCGTTTGCGAAGCGTAAACCGAGTTTAAAATTCAAACTGCATATAAGTTGTACATTTGAATTTTCTATTGATAATGCCTGCTGGATATCATTTTTCATATCATTACAAAATGGCACAGTAGTAAAATGGATGAGTTCAACTTTAGAATCTACACCGCTTCCATCTATATGAACGAGTGCTACATCTATTCCGTCTAACGAAGTACCGGACATTACCCCTGCAACATACATAACATGCATGACCTCCTATTTACTAAAAAACAAGCATGTAAGTAACGAACGTACAACCAATCGAAAACAATATAAATCTAAAAAACAACTGAGCTTTCGATGCAAACGATCCATCAATGAAAGAAACAACTACCGTAAGCAAAACGCTTGCCGCAATACTTGTAACGAGCCAAATACTATGCATTTGTGATAAATTTAGCATGCCTAATAAAGGGACAAAAAGTAAATTTGCACAAATCACTCCAAATAGTAATAAAAACACACCTTTATAACTAAATTTTATATTCATTCTATTTCCCCCTTTCTAGTTTTAATGTGAAAGAAGTGATAGACAAAAAGTCTATCACTCAAAATAACAGCATGTAGATTAAGGATTAACCGACTCTCCGTCACCATTCTTTTCGATTTCAAGCATATTTTTGTCGTACATTTTAAAGAATGGTAAATAAATAAGGAACGATATTGTTATATTTATAAAAACTAATACAATCGCACGCCAATCTCCACCTGTTGCTAAATATGCACCAATTGGAGCAGGTAATGTCCATGGCGGCATAATATGCGTTGGTGTTACAAATCCCATTGCGGTTGCAGCATACGCTATAGTAGCTGTTACTAACGGGGTAATGACGAAAGGAATAATTAAAATTGGATTTAATACAATCGGCAAACCGAATATAACCGGTTCATTTATATTAAAAATCCCAGGGACAATACATGTTCTCGATAATGCTTTTGAATATTTTGATCGACCAAATATAATCATAGCTAACACAAGCCCTAACGTTGCACCCGAACCACCAATCCAAATAAACCATTGATAAAACGGTTCTGGTGCAATAAACGGAAAATGACTCGCTCCACTTGCTACAGCTTCACCGTTCTTTCCTAAATACACATCCCAAAGTGGCCTTGCCACAGTACCTACAACTGATACTCCGTGTATCCCGAAAGACCAGAAAAACGTAATTAAAAATACAGGTATAATAACGCCAAAGTAACTATCACCAGCTTTTACTAACGGTGCGGCTAGTTTATCTACAACGTAATGTAAATCAACTTTAAAAACGACTGTAATAAGACTCATCATAATAATAACGAATGCTGCAGGTATAAGTGCTTCAAATGAACGTGATACTGACGGTGGTACTTGTTCTGGCATTTTTATCGTTACGTTATTCTTCTTACAAAACCTTAAAATCTCAACTGATAAAATAGAGACGATCATCGTCACAAATAATCCATGACCTCCAATATTTGTCATCGGAAGCATGAATCCTTTTTTATCAATTAACTCAGGCGTTAATGTTAAAAGTAGTGAACATACCGCAAGCTGTGCTCCTGATAAAGCATCTAATTTATAACTTTTCGCTAAATTATATCCTATTCCAAATGCTATATATAAGGACATAATAAACATAGTTAAACGATATGGTATCAATATACTTGTTTGATTCTTTAATGCCCAAACCGATATGAAACTATCTTTCGGCAGTGGTGGAAATGCTACTATTAAAAAAAAGCTTCCTACTATAATAAATGGTAACGCCGAAATAACTCCATCACGGATTGCTTGTAGATGCCTCTGCTCAGAAAGCCTTGCCATCGGGCCAGATAAGTTTTTATCAAGAAACGTGACAAACTTATTCATAACGCTTCCTCCTAACTAATTAATTCATTTACAGTTTTTAATAAAGTCGGGCCTCCAAGTGGCGTGTATGCTTGCGGTGGAATGATGCCACACGGAATAGATTCCTCCTCTGCAAATTTTTTTACAGAGTCAAATCGGTGTCTTATTTGAGGTGCCACCATTACGACATCCCAGCCATTCTTTACTTCTTCCTCTACCTCATTCGTTCCAATTGCATGCACTTCCATGTTCACACCATTTTTCTCCGCTTCTTTTTTTAAAGCGTTTACAACAATTGCACTGGACATTCCTCCAGAACAGACGAACAAAACTTTCATTTATTAATCCTCCTATACTTATAATTTATTACCCTTCAAATGAAAGGAAGTTTCACTTTACTAACAAGCATATGAAGTAGTAAATGAATTTAGTTATAATGAAAGTAAATTTCATTAAAAATATTTTTCCTATTAAATTAATGTTTCAATATGCAATTTTCTCTATTGCAAAGTCAACCTCGCCTCCTATATTATTTTAAATAATCATATGATAGGGAGGCGTATAAATGATCGTTAAACGTTTATTAATGATATGTTGTATCGTCATCTTGTTCATCCCTTTCTCTTTCATTCCCCCTCACTCTACTTATGCTGAAGTAAATACTGCATACAAAAAACATGAATTACGTGCTGTATGGATTGCATCTGTTCTGAATATTGATTGGCCCTCAAAAACTGGCTTACCCATTGAAAAACAGAAACAAGAATTTATAAGATTATTAGACGATGTAAAAAGCACTGGTATGAATGCAGTTGTTGTACAAATTAAACCAACCGCTGATGCTTTCTATCCTTCAAATTACGGTCCTTGGTCTGAATACATTACAGGAACACAAGGAAAAGATCCTGGTTATGACCCGCTTGCATTTATGATTGAAGAAACTCATAAAAGAAATATAGAATTCCACGCTTGGATTAACCCATACCGAATAACGATGAATCACACCGATATAAATCGATTATCAAATAATCACCCTGCAAGGCAACATCCCAATTGGGTTGTCCCTTATGGCGGAAAGTTATATTACAATCCCGGTATTCCAGAAGTGAAAAAATTTATAACAGAAGGTGCTTTAGAAATCGTGCAAAATTACGATATTGATGCGCTGCATATGGATGATTATTTTTATCCATATAAAGTAGCCGGTGAAGAATTTCCAGATCAGAAAACGTACGAAACATATAATAACGGTAGATTTACAAATATAGAAGATTGGCGACGTAACAATGTAAATGAACTTGTAAAAAATTTAAATACTGCTATAAAACAAGAAAAATCATATGTAAAGTTTGGCATTAGTCCATTCGGCGTATGGAGAAATATAGCTGACGATCCGACTGGCTCTAACACAACCGCAGGTCAAAGAAACTATGATGACCTTTATGCTGACACACGTGAGTGGATACAAAAAGGATATATTGACTACATTACACCGCAAATATATTGGAATATAGGTTTCACCCCAGCTGCATATGACATATTAGTAGATTGGTGGGTTAAAGAAACAAATAACAAACCGATTCACCTATACATCGGTCAAGCGGCCTATAAAATTAATAATAACTCCGTCCCTGCTTGGTCTGATCCAGAAGAATATCCAAGACAAATTGCATTAAACCGGCTATATCCTGAAATAAAAGGTAGTATGCATTTTAGCTTAAAAGATATTAATAACAATCCACTTGGAGCTAAAGATAGACTCTCAAAAGACATATATAAATATCCTGCATTAATTCCGCCTATGCCTTGGCTTGATCATGATCCACCAAAACAACCGACTTTAAAAGGTGCCATTCCAAGAGATGAAGGTATTGCAATCGGTATCATTGACAATAGAGATAATGATTCTACTTATTACGCTATTTACCGCGCGAATGGGAAAAATGAAGTGGATATACAAAATCCGAAAAATTTACTTACTACTGTAAGAAAAACAACACTTGGAGAAATTTATGTAGATAAAACCGCTATTTCTGGAGAAACGTATACGTATGTCGTAACTGCAGTTGATCGATTGCATAATGAAAGTGTGGCTTCTAGTCATACTACCGTTAGTGCAAAATAAAATCTCATAACAAAAAGCGCCCTAAAGCTGTGATACTTAGCTTTTAAGGCGCTTTTTGTTATTTATTCTTAAACTTCTCAGTCGCTGCTCTCATCTTCACATTTAAATCGTGATCAATTGAGTCGCGAATATCTCGCTCTACTACTTCCATTTCTTTTTGGAAATTTTCCAAGTAGATTTTCAGTTCTTCTTCTTTCTCTGGTCTTTGTGAAGGTGGTAATTGAACTACCAACGATAACATGGCCGTTAAATCTTTCATTAAGAACGTTTCAAGTTTATGTTGTTGTTCAAACATGCGTTGCTCTTGATAGTACGGAAGTGCATTCAATACTGAAATTGTAATATCATCAACCGTTCTTTGTAATGAAGGATTTATTGAGCGTTTATACGCTTGAATTGTATTTAATGCGTCTGGATAACGGTCATAAAAATACAATTTGTAAAATGATAAGTCTGTCGGTTTTACAGTTTGCTGTGTCTCTTGTCTTAAGAAATCTTTCACTTTCATCGCAGCTACATCAATATCTTCATTCGTAAGCTTTTTCGTAGTTTTTGCCATTACATGCACTTTTTTCTGCTTTTCTTTCGGTAACATCGAGAAGACTTGTTCTCTCGTACGTTGACCTGATGCACAAAATAGAGTATTTAATGTATTTTGTTCTTTCTTTCCTTCAGTGCGAATCCAGCGATAAAACAGTGGATGTTGTGTAAATTCTTGTAGAAACGGTATTGATTTGTTTGATAACTTGTCTAAAGAATCTTGCGCTCTTTTATATGGCTTCGTCCATGAAAAATACAGCTTCCGTCCGAAATATACGACTAAAACAACGACAGTAAATGCTATTAAAAGCAATGTACCGAGTAGTAATAATACTGTTTGAATGAAACTCATTTGTTCACCTCCTCTAATAATCCTTTATTTCCTTGGACGCTGAATGAGTTTCTGCTTCATCTCATCATTAAATGTGTCTAGTTCAATAACGAACTTCTTACTTGACTCGATAATACGTTCTGACGATTTTTCAGATGCTTCAATTGCAGCGAACACATTTTGGAATGATTCACGTAATTTATCCATGCTAATAGCAGGGTTTTCAAGCAATTTTGTCGTTTCTTCTGTATTTTGTTTTAACGCTTGAGAATTACTTAATACCATCGATTCAATTGCTTCATTTGTCGCATTCACTGCATCGATTGTTTTCCGTTGATTTGTTAACGCTAACTGAATAGCAGCTGAAACCGTTACAACGTTTTGCGTCATCGTAATTGCATTACGAATTGCCTCTGTTAACTTTTCATTATTTTTCTTAATAATGTCTACAGATGCGATAGATTGTAATAAAACACTTTTCGCTTGCTGCATATTACGTGTACGTACAAGTATCTTTTCTAACGCATCGTTAATTAATGGAATATCTCTTTGACGTTCTGGATTTTGTTTCTCAGCTTCCAGCATGCCAGCAAGTTTTTTCCCTAAGTATACTTGCTTATCAAGAGCGTGAATTTTATCATGCGATTGCTCTTTAAGCATTTCAAGACCAACTGTATCTTCTTGTAAGTTGTCACGACCAATTAGAAGGGATCTTATAATCTCCTCAATTTGCTTATCTATAGATTGATATTTATGCACGTATGTTTCAAGTGGATTTTTCTTGAATACTTTAAACATAATTTTCTTCATACCACTTGCTTTTAATGAATTCGGATCAAGTTCTGATACCACTTTTCGTAATTCTAACAATGTATTTGGAATTTCTTCGTTCTTTCCATTCATCATCGCTGTTACAGGACGTTTTAATGCTGACAACGTTTGTCCTGCTGCTTGTTGCTCTTTATCTCCTAAATCTCCTAGCTGAGACAATACTTTTGATAAATCTGTATTTTGCTCGCTATTTAACTTTTGTACATAAAGATCAGCTTCTTTATTCAGTTCCTCTAATTCTGCATCTTTTATAACTGTATCAACCACTACTTCTACATTATTATCTTTCACGATCGATACAGGTTCTTTTTTCTCGAGTTCAGTCAACAAAATCGCTCCTTTATTTATATGTGCGAATTTATATGCACTATATTTCATCTATTATATCGTATTTCATATACATTCTGATTGCTTGAAATCGATTTTTTTAGAAATGCCTGTTTATGCAGTCATTCCCTGTTTCTTACTATAAGTATACCTGTAAACAACATAATTTTCCTCAGACTTAAGACCTAGAGAACGACATGCTGAAGGCGGATTCTTCGTATGTTACTATAAATTATGTTCTCCTATCCTTCTGTACTCAATCTTTTGACATACACCCTTTTTCAATGTGATAATTATATTGCGCTCACTCCTATTTCTTCTTGCGCGCTACGAATGCTCCATTTTGAAATGCCAATAACACCGTTTCAAACATTTCATCTTCTTCTATCATTTTTTTAAACTCGGCTAATTCATTTGCATGAGAGGTTGCGTTATCAACAACAAGAAAACCCTTTGGTTGTAAAATGCGTTTTATATGCTCAAGCCACCACATGTATTGCGTACGCTCTGAATCTAGGAAAATAAAATCAAATGAATGATCTAATTGCGCATCTAAAAATGCCCCTGCTTCTTGATTATGAACATCAATCCTTTGTAAAAGGTTTGCCTTTTCAAAATTGACAAGTGCCTCTCCAACTCGTTCTGAAGAAAGCTCTACAGTTGTTACATTTCCATTTGTTTCTTCTACCGCATTAGCTAACCACAATGTAGAATAGCCATTAGAAGTTCCGATTTCTAAAATGTTTTTTGCGCTACACCCTTTTACTAAAATTGATAAAAATTGCCCCATCTCACGAGTAATATTCCGTAATTTTTCTTCCCGTGTTTTTTTATTTCGATCATGCTCTTCTCCATATTGTTCAAGTTGAAATAATAATGAATCTAACGTATCCATTTTTTTCATCGCCTTTCCAAAGCAATATGATGAAAAAGCTCTTGCTGCCCGTCTACTTTCATTATATGCGAAACAAAGACCTTTTTCCTATTATATGACAAAGATTTGAATTTTTTTATAGCATATTGTTTCGTTTTTTGGTAAAGTTAATTTCTACGTGCAATTATTCCATTCATATTATTTCATATTAAAATTGCAGTTATTAAATTATATAAACCCCATTTAAATGAATCGGTATTTCAAATTCAATTAAGCGCCCTTTTCGGACGCATTTTCTTTGTTTATATATTTCCAGAAGAAAGGATGCTTACAAATGAACGTGATTAGCTTAGATGCTGCTCGAAAACGAAAGCAGCATAAAAAATTAATGATTACTATACCGATTATTACACGTATTTATGAAGAAGACGGGGAAATTAAATTTGAGGTAGCTGGCGAAAAAGATGTACCTCTTGAAATGTTAGAAAAATAATAAAAAAACGCATTTCTGAAGAAATGCGCTTTTTTATATTTTTACATTTAAATGCATAAGTTTTTCAGGGTTAACCATCATATAAATATTTGAAATTTTCTCATCCTCAAATGCAAACGAAAGAACATAAGTTACTTTATTATTTATTGTAACTATAACTCCTGGTATACCATTGACCATTTTGAAATCAACAGTGTACTCTTCTGTCAATCGTTGTGCAATCCCAAAGAACAAACGTATAATTCGATCCGCAGAATAAATCGGGTTAATAGCAGTCGTAACTTTACCACCACCATCAGCTTTGAGTATAGCATCTGTTTTTAATACTTCTAACATACCTTCCGCATCCCCACACTGTAATGATGATACAAACTTTTCAACATAAGAAGCCATTTTCTCTGTGCTTAATTTTGATTGCTTCGGTTTCTCCAACATGCTTTTTCGAGCACGTTGAAAGATTTTCCTGCAGTTCACACTACTCTTATCAACAATTGAAGCTATTTCTTCGTATTCATAACTGAAAACCTCTCTTAATATGAAAACAATCCTTTCTACCTCAGATAATTGTTGTAAAAGTAATAAATATGCGGTGGAAAGGGATTCTTTCATTATAAATGACTTTGATGGCTCATCACTCTCTTCTACAATTGGCTCTGGCAACCACATCCCTACATACACGTTACGTTTATGCGCTGCCGATCGTAATTTATCAATTGAACGATTTGTCGCCATCTTACATAAATATGCTTTCATATTTTCTATAGATTGAGGATCTTCTATATTATTTAGCGAGATAAATACATCCTGAACGATATCCTCAGCATCCATAACACTCCCAAGGATTCTGTATGCTAACGAAAATAATAATGGTTGATACGCTTCATATAACTGCTCCGTTTCCATGATGAACTGCCTCACTTTCATATTGCTTTAAAATGTGTAACGCTGCACGTTTCCCGCTTGCTACCGCAGCATCAGCTAATATTTCATCATGCCCTGCCCAATCTCCTGCAACATAAACACCTGGCATTTCAGGTATATTAGGACCCGGCTTTTCAACACGGTCAATATGAGGAAAATCATGTACTACTGTTATTTTCGGTAAATATTGCTGTGCAACAACTTCTCTTTTCCAATTTGGATGTAACAACTCCATCGTACTTTCCAACTGTTCTTTATCTTCATGAATATGATTCATCTCTAGCATAGGATTATGGTACTTAATTAGACTCACTGCAATTGATCCATCTTCACTTAATTTAGCTGCTCTCGATTGATTTGTGAAAAATATAGGTTGATCTAATCCTAATACAAATTGATGTGTAGGATTGGGTAATTGTCTCAAGCCAATATCTAATGCAGCAACAGTAACCGGTACCGATTGTTCACTCCATCTATGCAAACTTGTTCCTTCTGCACCTTTTATTATTTTACAAGCCTCTTTTGGCGGAGTCGTCACGATGACTGTACCTACTTCAAAAACCTCATCATCAACACAATGTATTCTTTGTTTATCTTCATAATGCTCTATTTCCAAAACATGCTTTTTAGCCAAAAATTTTACCCCGACATCATTCGCTAAATCTCTTAATTTTGTTATTATCGTCTCCCAACCACCATCTACATAAAGCACTCCTGCTTTTATAGAAAGCTGTATTTGCTTTAGTACAGATGATGCTAATTGTATTGTAGGAGCAAACGTATATGTTGTTGTCCGGCATAGCGCATAAAATATATTGCGAACCATTGGATCTTTTATTTCATTTTCTGCCCATGTAGTTAGACTCATTTTCGGAACTTCTCCTACATCTAAATTTCCTAAACGAATCATAAGACGTGAGAATTGTACTTTTGCAGACCACGAAAGTAGTGGTGTTGATAAAATTGAGCGAAAATCTGTTGGGATGGTGAATATATCCCCTTTCCATATTCCATGTGCTTTTGTAGATGGTATTCCACCTGGAAGATTCAAACCGAGCTCATTAAAAGTTATAAACGCTGCTCCGCCTCTATATAAAGCATGTGCACCAAGATTCATGCAGATTCCATTTTTATTTATAGTCATCCCTCGGCCACCGAATTGACTGGATTTTTCTAATACAATCACTTTCTTTCCAGCTTTCGCTAAATATATAGATGCTGTTAATCCAGCAAGCCCACCGCCAATAATTGCTACATCAAATGTATTCATAATAAAATCCCTCCTTATCGTTCTACATACAAGACGAACGATTAAGGAGGGATGTGACATGAAAATAAATTTTTATTACCCTACTTTATTTCATTACTTTTTAATTCGTTCATATTGCATACGAAATAACTCAATTGCAAATGGAATATCCTCTTCACTCTTTATATAATAACTGATCCATCCTGATTCAGGTAATACGTGATGTGGTTTTACCAATCCTTGCTTCACTAATTCATCTCGCTTTAACTTCGGAAATGGTAAATCAGCTAATTTATCACCATGAAGATGGCCAAGTTCTTTCTTACCATAATTTATTTCAATACCACCAAATCGATGCGGTTTTTCAGAAACACCCGCCCAGCTGAGTACTTCATTTCTAATCATTTCACTAAATGACATGAACATTCACTCCTTATAAATGATTGATGTACTTTTAAATTAACATTTTCATTACTTTTTTCCATCAATCCAAAGTATGAATGGGAATACGAATATAGTTTAGTATTAACACCTTATTCTTTATGAAATAAGTGAATTTATTAAGCTGCCGACAACAGCACAAAACAAAGACTAGACTCATATCCTAATTTTGTAACCTAACTTCCCTATAGAAAGGCGGGTAATACAATTGACTGCCAACATCGACTATACCTCTCCCTCAACCAATTTTACTTATGATGTAAATAAAAGTAATTTTTTTCGGAAAGATGCCCAAAATTATATAAATGTACTCGGTATTAAACAATTAAATACTTTAGAAAATACTTCTTTATTAGATATTTATTTAAGTACAGGAAATGTTGTAGAACCACATATTCATCAAAATGCAACTGAACTTGTTTATTGTATTTCAGGGTCTGCTGTTGTTTCTTTACTTAATCCATTTACGAATCAAATTTTAAACTTACCGATAAAACCGGGGCAAGTTGCCAACATTCCACAAGCGTGGTGGCATTATGAAATTGCTACAGCAGATAATACTCATTTATTAGCTATTTTCAATGCCCCAGCGCCAGAAGTTATTTTCGGTTCTGATATTTTAAGATTAACTCCGGCTCATATGATGGCCCATACTTACTGCCTCAATGAACAACAATGGAAACAAGCGGTTTCCCCTATTCAATCAACTACTGTAATTGGTCCTCCTTCAAACTGCAATCAAAACCGTGAAACGAAAAATTATCCAACCCAGCCCCTCGCTCAACAACATAATCCGCATCACCAAGATTCTTATTACTTTCCTCTTTACTGGGGCTATTAATTTGTAAATTTTCAAAAAAACATAGTTTATCTCCTAGGAAAATACCGAGGAGATTTTTTTATTGTATCTTCTCTTCCTATTAAAAATAGTAACAATTGATAGTGTACATACATATAATATTTATATATTAAATTGGAGGTGATAGTACTATGAGTAATTATAACTATCGAAAAAACTACTCTTATAATAAAAATAGTAGCTCTTCAGCATCCTCTCAATCTTCCAATTCTCAATCTTCCAATTCCCAATCGCAAAGAGACTTAGCCGAGCAAGGCTATGTAAAGAAAAAAGGATGTAACTGCAATAAAAATAAATAGTTTATTTTATGGATGAATTCTTTTTTAAAAGAATTCATCTTTTTTTGCTGATCGGAAATTTTTAAAGTTACATAACTTATGCCTTAAATGAGAAAGGGTAAATTATACTTTTTTATACGAACTTAATAAAGAGTAATTATTCAATTGATTTATTACTTATTTCCTCAAAAAATATAGTCCTTCCTAAATTTATTAGGAAGGACTATATACAAACCCCTGTTTAATTTCCTACTAAACATTGTAACAAATTAAACGATATTAATACCTGCACTTACAAATCCAGCAACTGCAGCTATTGGACTTGCTGCTGTTAATGAAACATACAGTAGTATTTTATCTCCAGCAGCTACTGGAATAGCTTCAGCTATGATACCTGATGCTGTAGAACCAATCGCTATTGCGGCAAATGCTGGTGTTAATAAAAGAGGTGCGCCTTGTACTGTAAACGTATTGCTTGCTGCAGGTGCAGTTAATATTTGTATTTGCACTTGAACAGGTGATATTGGAGCTAATGCAGCTGTTGCACTAAAGAAACCTGCTAATGACGTGATAGTTCCTGCACGTGGTGCTACAAATGCATAATCACCTACACCTAATGCTAATGTGATACTAGTTCCACCAGTTAAAGCTACACCAGGCTGACTAAATCCAAATCCAAGAAGAGTTCCTGTATTAGCTACTAACGCGTTAACTAACGCAGATGGTGTTGTACCTGAAGCAAATGGAATAATAGCTCCGCCACCAGTTGCACCAGTTGCTCCTGTTAAACCTGTTGCTCCTGTTGGACCTGTTGCTCCTGTTGGACCTGTCGCTCCTGTTAAGCCTGTTGCTCCTGTTAAACCTGTTGCTCCTGTTAAACCTGTTGCTCCACCAGTACCTGCTGGACCTGTCGCTCCTGTTGGGCCTGTTGGACCTGTCGCTCCGCCTCCTGGACCTGTTGGACCTGTTGGACCTGTTGCTCCGCCTCCTGGAGTAGCACCAATTAATTGAGTTAATAAGTTTAATAAAAGTTGTAAACTTGCAGGGTCAATAATTAAAGAGAAGAAGAATGGTGCAAGAGCACTGTAGAATTGTTGTAATAAAGAAAGTAATTGACTTAGATTTGGGTTAGGAGATTGTAGTAAATTAATAATACTTTGAATTAATTGTTTTAAGAAATTCCCTTCTGGGGAAGGTGCTAATTCATTTAGTAAGTTCAATAGTTGAGTAAACAAATTGAGTAAAGCTAATCTGTTTGCATCACTTGGATTTGCAAAAAACGCTGCAATAGCCGCTATTAAAGAGTTTAGTAAAGTAATTAATCTACCTAATTGCTCACTAGTAATCGGAACTGTTTGTGGATTGTTACAGCAATCTGGAGTGAAAACAATCGGATTATTGCAGTGGTTATGACCAAAACAATTATTGTTTGTCATTTATGTCCTCCTTACTTGTTTTATATTTGAGTTTTTCCTATTATAAGGATCATAAAGTTGTAAAAAAATATGTTATATATTGACTTAAAATAGGAAACATGAAATATAATTAAACTTACAAACGCTATTTAATTATGTTCATGACTCACATATTAATTATATGTTTTTAATAATTGACTGCTTAGATTAAATACCTAAACTTACGGGTTTATTTTATTTTTCCACGTTTATCTCTTAGGTTTAAATACACATATTAATTTGAATATACTCAACAATTAACAGTGCTATTTTTTTATATAAATATACATTATTTCTTTACTAAGATTGTGTTCTCTTTTTAAACATGAAGCCGTTTGTATTATAGAGAACTCTCATATAATATATTGAAAAATTCATTTTATATTTTATTCCAATACACTGTGAAAAGGATTGAAGTTAAAATCCCTATCATTCAACCATTTATGACAGCTAGAAATTGAATGTACCTTCACTTAATTTTAACTATTTAAATATAAAACAAAAAAAGACAGATTCCTTTTCATTAAGGATCTGTCCTTTTAATTAATAATGATAAATTGTAATATAATTGAAGATCCTTGCGATGGAGGTTGAGTATCCAATAAAGTTAATTTACCAGTACTCACCTCATATAATGGCTGTGGTTGCATTATTCCATTAATAAATAAATTAATATATGAAACTTCACTAGGCGATAATATATTCGTTGTACCATATTGAGGTATCCCATCGGCATTTGTATATATAAGTTTCTCTCCATCTGCAAAAGTATAATATAACAAATTGGTTGTTGTGATAGGACCAATACCCCCAGTAGGGCCTGTTGCTCCGGTCGGTCCCGTTTCTCCGGTTAGCCCGGTTACTCCTGTTGGTCCCGTTATTCCAGTCGGGCCCGTTTCTCCTGTTGGGCCCGTTATTCCAATTGGGCCCGTTTCTCCGGTCGGGCCTGTTTCTCCGGTTGGGCCTGTTATTCCGGTCGGCCCCGTTTCTCCGGTTGGGCCTGTTATTCCGGTTGCTCCCGTTATTCCAGTT
>NZ_KV827826.1:0-215 GCF_001836235.1 Bacillus sp. HMSC036E02
AAAGATGCAGAAGTAGAAATTAAAATAGGAAATAAGAAATTGCCAGATCCAATGGGAAAAATGAAGCTTGTGAAAGTAGACATAAGTGATAAAAATAAAAAGCTAGCAGGAGCAAAGTTTAAAATTGAAGATTTAAATGGGAAAATAGTTGGAGAACTAGTAACAAATGAAGAAGGAGAAGCGATATCAAAAGACTTACCAATAGGAAACTATAC
>NZ_KV827827.1:0-260 GCF_001836235.1 Bacillus sp. HMSC036E02
TCGAACCATGCGGTTCAAAATGTTATCCGGTATTAGCCCCGGTTTCCCGGAGTTATCCCAGTCTTATGGGCAGGTTACCCACGTGTTACTCACCCGTCCGCCGCTAACTTCATAAGAGCAAGCTCTTAATCCATTCGCTCGACTTGCATGTATTAGGCACGCCGCCAGCGTTCATCCTGAGCCAGGATCAAACTCTCCAATAAAGTTAGTTTGTCTAGCATCTAAAATAAAAATTGACGTTTCACGTTGTTTGTTTCGTT
>NZ_KV827828.1:0-256 GCF_001836235.1 Bacillus sp. HMSC036E02
GTTGTTCCACATTTACAAAAAAAATAATTAAATATAAGATGAAATAGGCTACATAAGGGAGGGTTATATGTTACATACAAAAAGATGGAGATTTTTTGCGGTTCTTTCTATTGTAGGTTTGATTTTACTAATTTTATTAAAAATCAACTTCATTTCAATTACTATCGCAACTTCTTCAGCTGAAAGAGGAAAGATTTTTGATCAAAATGGTGAAATACTAGCTACCAATAAGAAAGTTAAGTCTCTATATTGCACT
>NZ_KV827828.1:356-1037 GCF_001836235.1 Bacillus sp. HMSC036E02
TCTTCAGCTGAAAGAGGAAAGATTTTTGATAAAAATGGTGTAATGCTAGCTACAAATAAGAAAGTTAAGTCTCTATATTGCACTTCTAATGATGAAAAGCTATCGAAACAAGATACATCAAACACATTAGCTTTTTTCAATCAATTTTCAAAAGAATTTCAACATGACATTTCGGCAGAGGACATAAAATCACAATTACAGCAATCTTGTAAAAAGCAAACTATGAATGATATACCGTTATACTCTGATATAACTGAGAATGAACTTGCATTCATAAACAAAAACAAACCTAATAATGTAATAATTGAAGACGAATGGATTCGATATTATCCTAAACAGGAAATTGGTTCACAGGTAATTGGGTATGTAGAAAATGACCTTAATTCAAAGCATATGCTTGTTGGAAAAAGTGGGATTGAGCTGCAATATGAAAATGATTTAAAAGGAAAATCAGGAAAAACTCTTATTTTTAAGATTGATAATAAAAACTTCTTCTGGAACATTCAAAACGTACAAAAAGGAAGAGATGTCTGGCTAACCCTAGACTCTAAATTTCAGCAAAAAGCAGAAGAAGCATTAAGATCGCAAATTAAGAAAACACCTGATGCTAAAGCTGGTTATGTTGTAGTCACCGATGCAAAAACTGGCGCGATTTTAACTATGGCCAACTCGGCAGTTTTT
>NZ_KV827828.1:1137-1938 GCF_001836235.1 Bacillus sp. HMSC036E02
ACAAGATACATCAAACACATTAGCTTTTTTTAACCAATTTTCAAGCGAGTTTCAACATGATATTTCTACAGAGAACATAAAATCTCAATTGCAACAATCTTGTAAAAAGAAGACTATGAATGATATACCGTTATACTCTGATATAACTGAGAATGAACTTGCATTCATAAACAAAAACAAACCCAATAATGTAATAATTAAAGATGAATGGATTCGATATTACCCTAAACACGAAATTGGTTCACAAGTAATTGGGTATGTAGAAAATGACCTTAAGTCCAAGCATATGGCTGTTGGAAAAAGCGGGATTGAGCTGCAATATGAAAATGATTTAAAAGGAAAACCAGGCAAAACTCTTATTTTTAAATTGAATAATAAAAAGTTCTTATGGAACATTCAAAAAGTACAAAAAGGAAAAGATGTGCGGCTAGCTTTAGACTCTGAGTTGCAGCAAAAGGCAGAAGAAGCATTAAAATCTCAAATTAAGAAAACACCTGATGCTAAAGCTGGTTATGCTATAGTGAGCGATGCAAAAACTGGCGCAATTTTAACTATGGCCAACTCGGTAGCTTTTAATCCAAATATATTAAATACACATGTATCTTCTAGAAAAGAAAACATTAAATCTCTTTCGCAAAATAAAGCAATTCAAAAATTAAAGTATGGTGAATCTTATATAAATATGGCTTCTACTATAAAACCACTCACTATTTTAATTGGATTAAATGAAAAGCTTTTCCAACCAGAAGATACTTATTTAGATAAAGGTACTTTTCAGTATGATAATCAAAATAACATTAC
>NZ_KV827829.1:0-30743 GCF_001836235.1 Bacillus sp. HMSC036E02
GGGTTCAACAGGTCCAACGGGAGCGACAGGAATAACAGGAGCAACAGGTCCAACAGGTTCAACAGGTTCAACGGGTTCAACGGGTTCAACAGGTCCAACGGGAGCGACAGGTTCAACAGGCCCAACAGGAGCGATAGGTTCAACAGGCCCAACGGGAGCGACAGGCGACACAGGTCCAACGGGAGCAACGGGTCCAACAGGAGCGACAGGAATAACAGGAGCGACAGGAATAACAGGAGCGACGGGAATAACAGGAGCAACGGGTTCAACAGGTCCAACGGGAGCGACAGGTTCAACAGGCCCAACAGGAGCGACAGGTACAAGTATCACGGCGACATATGCATTTGCAAATAATACGTCGGGAACAGCGATATCTGTAGTTCTTGGTGGAACGAATGTCCCGCTTCCAAATAATCAAAACATCGGTCCAGGAATTACTGTTTCTGGTGGAAACACAGTATTTACGGTTGCAAATGCTGGTAATTATTATATTTCATATACAATTAATATAACGGCTTCATTATTAGTCAGTTCACGGATTACAATTAATGGAGGGGCACTTGCTGGGACGATTAATGCTCCTGCGGTAGCAACCACATCATTTAGTGCAACAATCATTACAACTCTTGCAGCAGGAGATGCTATTAGCTTGCAATTATTTGGTTTGTTAGCTGTCGCAACATTATCAACAACTACTCCAGGAGCAGTGTTAACGATAATAAGATTAAGTTAAACTATAACTCTCTTACTCTTTTAAGATTAAGAGAGTTTCTACATATAATAAGAAGTTAATGAAGTAAAGCATAGTTATACAAAAGTCAGAATATTATGATTGTAACGCTATGGTGACTATAATATAATGAAAATAACCATCATGAATGAACATTCATTTATTTTTATGTATTTGAAGGGGGAATGAAGGTGGAAAAACCATGGTTGAAAAGTTATCCAGAGGAAATTCCGAGTACGATTTCTTATGATATTCAGCCGCTTCATAGATATGTAGAACAGATGGCTTCTCGCTACCCAGAAAAGAAAGCGCTTCACTTTTTAGGGAAGGATATTACGTTTTCGGACTTCCATGATAAGGTGAAGAGGTTTGCAAATTATCTTCAAAAGCTCGGTGTGGAAAAGGGTGATCGAGTTGCTATTATGTTGCCGAATTGTCCGCAAGCTGTAATTGGTTATTATGGTACATTACTTGCGGGAGGTATCGTAGTACAAACAAATCCACTGTATACAGAGAGAGAATTAGAATATCAGCTTCATGACTCGGGAGCAAAAGTAATTCTTTGTCTCGATTTAGTGTTTCCAAGAGTAACGAATGTTCAATCTGCTACAAAAATTGAGCATATTATCGTAACTCGTATTGCAGACTTTTTACCATTCCCTAAAAATCTATTGTATCCATTTGTGCAGAAAAAACAGTCGAATTTAGTTGTGAAAGTATCAGAGAGTGAAACGATTCATCTTTGGAATTCAGTAGAAAAAGAAGTGAATACGAATGTTGAGGTGCCTTGTGATCCTGAAAATGATCTAGCCCTTTTACAGTACACAGGAGGAACAACCGGATTTCCGAAAGGAGTTATGTTAACGCATAAAAACCTCGTCTCTAACACGTTAATGGGAGTTCAATGGTTATATAATTGCAAAGAAGGAGAAGAAGTCGTTCTTGGGGTTCTTCCATTTTTCCATGTTTATGGTATGACAGCTGTTATGAATTTAAGTATTATGCAAGGATACAAAATGGTCCTTATTCCAAAGTTTGATATGAAAATGGTTTTTGAAGCGATTAAGAAGCATAAAGTGACATTGTTTCCAGGGGCACCAACTATTTATATCGCTCTTTTAAATAGTCCGCTTTTAAAAGAATACGATATTTCTTCTATTCGTGCTTGTATTAGTGGATCAGCACCACTGCCAGTAGAAGTACAGGAAAAGTTCGAAACAGTTACAGGTGGTAAACTAGTAGAGGGATATGGTTTAACAGAATCCTCTCCAGTTACACATAGTAATTTTTTATGGGAAAAGCGAGTGCCAGGTAGCATTGGAGTTCCGTGGCCAGATACAGAAGCGATCATTATGTCACTTGAGACTGGTGAGGCATTACCGCCAGGAGAAATAGGGGAAATTGTAGTGAAAGGTCCTCAAATTATGAAAGGATACTGGAATAAGCCAGAGGAAACAGCGGCTGTATTGCAAGATGGCTGGCTCCATACAGGTGATGTTGGCTACATGGATGAAGATGGATTTTTCTATGTAAAAGATCGCAAGAAAGATATGATTGTCGCGAGTGGATTTAATGTGTATCCTCGTGAAGTTGAAGAAGTATTATATGAGCATGAAAAAGTGCAAGAAGTAGTGACAATTGGAGTTCCAGATCCGTACCGAGGAGAGACAGTTAAAGCATTTGTTGTGTTAAAAGAAGGTACGGAGTGCTCTGAGGAAGAATTAAATCAGTTTGCACGTAAATATTTAGCGGCTTATAAAGTGCCGAAAGTATATGAGTTTAGAGATGAATTGCCAAAAACGACAGTAGGGAAAATTTTACGCCGTGTTCTAATAGATGAAGAGAAGAGAAAGAATGAGGATGAGCAAACGGGCTAAGGCCCTTTCTTTTTGAAAAAATAGGATTGACACTTTTCTAAATAGTCAGTATTATAAGAATATGAATGACTATTCATTCAGTCATCTTCTTGAAGGGGACAGTAAAGTGAAGAAAAATAGACCGAAATACAATCAAATTATTGATGCGGCAGTCATTGTGATTGCGGAGAATGGGTACCACCAAGCGCAAGTTTCTAAAATCGCAAAGCAAGCTGGGGTAGCTGATGGCACGATTTATTTATATTTTAAAAATAAAGAAGATATATTAATATCCTTATTCCAAGAGAAGATGGGAGAATTTGTCGAAACAATTCGTCAAAAAACAGCAGGAATTGAAAGCGCTGTATCGAAGTTATTCATGTTGGTAGAAACGCACTTCTTGCTGTTGTCGCAAAATGATCCTCTTGCTATCGTTACGCAATTAGAGCTAAGGCAGTCCAATCAAGACTTGCGCCTTAAAATAAATGAAGTATTAAAAGGCTACTTACAAGTTATGGATGAGATTTTAGAGACTGGTATAAAACAAGGTGAATTTCAAGCAGATTTAAATGTTCGCGTGGCAAGACAAATGATCTTTGGAACAGTAGATGAAGTTGTGACCAATTGGGTAATGAGCGATCATAAGTATGATCTGGTCGCACTTTCAAAAACGGTACACGGGCTACTTATTGCAGCTTGTGGTTATCGTCAATAATGGGAGGGATCATGTTGAAATTCCTATCTGTAAGAGTTGAAGATCATATCGCGGTGGCGACATTAAATCACGCACCAGCGAATGCGATGTCTTCACAAGTTATGCATGATGTTACTGAATTAATTGATCAAGTGGAAAAGGATGATAACATTCGTGTTGTTGTTATTCATGGTGAAGGACGTTTCTTCTCAGCGGGAGCAGATATTAAAGAATTTACATCTGTTACTGAAGCGAAGCAAGCAACAGAATTAGCACAGCTTGGACAAGTTACGTTTGAGCGTGTTGAAAAATGTTCAAAACCAGTTATTGCGGCAATTCATGGAGCGGCACTGGGCGGCGGCCTTGAGTTTGCTATGTCTTGCCACATGCGCTTTGCAACTGAAAGTGCAAAACTTGGTTTACCTGAATTAACACTTGGATTAATTCCTGGCTTTGCAGGTACACAGCGCTTACCACGTTATGTTGGGAAAGCGAAAGCTTGTGAAATGATGTTAACAAGTACACCAATTACTGGTGCAGAAGCATTAAAGTGGGGACTTGTTAACGGATTGTTCTCTGAAGAATCTCTTTTAGATGATACGCTTAAAGTTGCAAAACAAATTGCTGGAAAAAGTCCAGCAACAACTCGTGCTGTACTAGAGTTATTGCAAACGACAAAATCGTCTCATTACTATGAAGGTGTACAACGTGAATCACAGATTTTTGGTGAAGTATTTACGAGTGAAGATGGAAGAGAAGGTGTAGCTGCATTTTTAGAAAAGCGTAAACCTTCA
Organism: Bacillus sp. HMSC036E02; assembly: GCF_001836235.1. NCBI lineage: Bacteria > Bacillati > Bacillota > Bacilli > Caryophanales > Bacillaceae > Bacillus > Bacillus sp. HMSC036E02. The sequence goes on from NZ_KV827829.1 coordinate 4,075, forward strand.
TTTAGTGGCAGGTAGTTCAATTATTTTTTTAATATAAATTAACAGAAAATTAAAATTGATAGAATCTTTCTGAAAAACAAGGGGGTAAATGGAATGAACATCTACGTACTCATGAAACGAACATTTGATACAGAAGAAAAAATCGTAATTAAAAACGGTGCAATTTACGATGGCGAAGCGGAATTCATCATCAACCCTTACGATGAATATGCAATTGAAGAAGCAATTCAAGTAAGAGACGCACAAGGTGGAGAAGTTACAGTTGTAACAGTCGGTGGCGAAGATAGTGAGAAAGAACTTCGTACTGCATTAGCAATGGGCTGTGATAAAGCCGTATTAATTAATATTGAAGATGATGTAGAAAATGGTGACCAGTTCACGACAGCAAAAGTGCTTGCTGAATATTTAAAAGATAAAGATGCAGATTTAATTTTAGGCGGAAACGTTGCAATTGATGGTGCATCTGGACAAGTAGGACCACGCGTAGCTGAAGCGTTAAATATTCCATATGTAACGACAATTACAAAACTTGAAATTGACGGTACAAATGTGAAGATTGAGCGTGATGTTGAAGGTGATACAGAAGTGATTGCAACTTCATTACCAGTTTTAGTAACAGCACAGCAAGGTTTAAATGAACCGCGTTATCCATCGCTTCCAGGTATTATGAAAGCGAAGAAAAAGCCGCTAGAAGAATTAGAATTAGATGATTTAGATTTAGAAGAAGATGATGTGGAAGCAAAGACAAAAACAATTGAAATCTATTTGCCTCCTAAGAAAGATGCAGGAAAAGTGTTACAAGGCGAGCTGCAAGATCAAGTAAAAGAACTTGTATCGTTGCTCCATACAGAAGCGAAAGTAATCTAATAAAATACGAAATTATATATGCAGGAGGGAAAATCTATGGCTCGTAAAGTATTAGTAATGGGTGAAGTTCGTGATGGATCGCTACGTAACGTTTCTTTTGAAGCGGTAGCAGCAGCAAAAACAATTGCAGAAGGCGGTGAAGTAGTAGGTCTTCTAATTGGAGACAGCGTTGCCTCTTTTGCAAATGAATTGATTCATTACGGTGCAGATCGCGTTGTGACAGTTGAAAATGATAAATTAAAATCATATACATCTGATGGTTATGCACAAGCGTTTTTAGCTGTACATGCTGAAGAAAATCCAGAAGGTATTGTCTTTGGACATACAGCACTTGGTAAAGATTTATCACCAAAATTAGCAGCGAAGCTTGAAGCTGGTTTAGTTTCTGACGTAACTGCTTTAGAGGTTGAAGGTGGAAATGTTATCTTCACTCGTCCAATTTACTCTGGTAAAGCATTCGAGAAGAAGATTGTAACAGACGGCATCTTATTTGTGACAGTGCGTCCAAATAACATTGCAACTCTGGAAAAAGATGAGTCTCGCAGCGGTGACGTATCTTCTATTACAGTTGATGTGAAAGATTTACGTACAATCATTCAAGATGTTGTCCGTAAAACAGCAGAAGGTGTGGATCTTTCTGAAGCAAAAGTTATTATCGCTGGCGGACGCGGTGTGAAGAGTGAAGAAGGCTTTAAACCATTAAAAGAGTTAGCTGACGTACTAGGCGGCGCTGTTGGGGCATCTCGTGGTGCTTGTGACGCTGAATACTGTGATTACTCATTACAAATTGGTCAAACTGGTAAAGTTGTTACGCCAGACTTATACATTGCATGTGGTATTTCTGGTGCGATTCAGCATTTAGCAGGTATGTCTAACTCAAAAATAATCGTTGCGATTAATAAAGATCCAGAAGCAAGTATCTTTAAAGTAGCTGACTACGGTATTGTCGGTGACTTATTCGAAGTTGTACCTCTTTTAACAGAAGAGTTTAAAAAGTTAAAAGTACATTCATGATTTAAGTACCCTTGAGTTCCAAGTGAAGTACCCCTATATATAGAAAAAGGTGAGAGATCCCCTGTCTCTCATCTTTTTAGTATTTAATCCGTATTTTTATATAGTATAAAGGAACATTTTTTTGTTACAATACATAACGATACATATTATTCGCCACGTATATAAGTTAATGATATACTCTTGGTAGAATATACTTGAAGGAGGAAATAAAATGGCAATTGTAAACGCAAATGACCAAAGCTTCGCAGCAGAAACTAGCGAAGGTGTTGTATTATTAGATTTCTGGGCACCTTGGTGTGGACCTTGTAAAATGATCGCTCCTGTATTAGAGGAAATTGATGCAGAACTAGGCGAAAAAGTAAAAGTAGTAAAAGTAGACGTTGATGAAAACCAAGAAACTGCTCGTCAATTCGAAGTAATGAGCATTCCAGCTCTTTTCGTATTAAAAGACGGTAAAGTAGTTGATCAAGCGTTAGGTTACAAACCGAAAGAAGCGTTAGTAGAATTAGTTTCTAAACACTTCTAAAATAAAAAAAGCTACCATTTGGTAGCTTTTTTTATTTTCTTTTTTACAGTCTTTCCGTTACAATAAAAGAACGTATGTTGGGTGTTTGGGCATAGTATGTTTTCAAGGGAAAATAAAAATGCTAAGTATGTAGAAATGGAGGGAGACGAGTGCACGAACATTTGAAAGAGAAGTTGGCTATTTTACCAGATCAACCTGGTTGTTATTTGATGAAAGATAAGCAAGGAACGGTTATATATGTCGGAAAGGCAAAAGTGCTTAAAAATCGTGTGCGCTCGTACTTTACTGGTTCACATGATGGGAAAACACTGCGGCTTGTAGGAGAAATTGTTGATTTTGAATATATTGTAACCTCTTCGAATTTAGAAGCACTTATTTTAGAGTTAAATCTAATTAAAAAATATGATCCGAAATATAATATTCAATTAAAAGATGATAAAACATATCCTTTTATTAAAATTACGGCGGAGAAGCAACCTCGCTTACTCATTACTCGAAACGTAAAAAAAGATAAAGGGAAATATTTTGGTCCTTATCCAAATGCACAATCTGCTCATGAAACGAAAAAACTGCTAGATCGTATGTATCCACTTCGGAAATGCACGAATATGCCAGATAAAGTTTGTTTGTATTATCATATGGGTCAATGTTTAGCACCTTGTGTGAAAGAAGTGACGGAAGAACAAAATAAAGAAATTGTAGATGAAATTATTAAGTTTTTAAATGGTGGACATAAAGAAGTTCGTTCAGAACTAGAAATAAAAATGTATGAGGCCTCAGAGAAACTAGAGTTTGAACGTGCAAAAGAGTTGCGTGATCAAATTGCTCATATTGATGCGATTATGGAAAAACAAAAGATGATTATGAGTGACTTAGTGGATCGTGATGTGTTTGGATATGCAGTGGATAAAGGATGGATGTGTGTTCAAGTTTTCTTCGTTCGAAAAGGAAAGCTAATTGAACGTGATGTTTCTATGTTTCCAATTTACGATGAACCAGAAGAGGGTTTTTTAACGTTTATCGGCCAATTTTATGAAAACAGTAGTCATTTTAAGCCGAAGGAGATTGTCGTTCCAGGAAGTATAGACTCGGAATTAGTAGAGCGCTTTTTAGAAGTGGAAGCGACGCAGCCGAAACGTGGTAAGAAAAAAGACCTTGTAGAATTGGCAAATAAAAATGCGAAGATTGCTCTTGAAGAGAAGTTTTACTTAATTGAACGTGATGAAGAACGAACGATTAAAGCGGTAGATCATTTAGGGAAGCAGCTTGGGATTGAAACGCCATATCGTATTGAAGCGTTTGATAACTCAAATATTCAAGGAACAAATCCCGTTTCTGCAATGATTGCTTTTATCGATGGGAAACCGGCGAAGAAAGAGTATCGAAAATATAAAATTAAAACGGTTCAAGGACCAGATGATTATGAGTCTATGAGAGAAGTTGTGAGGCGCCGTTATACAAGGGCGCTTAAAGAAAATTCACCTTTACCTGATTTGATTATTATTGATGGAGGAAAAGGCCATCTAGCGGCTGCAAGTGATATTTTAGAGAATGAGCTCGGATTATATATTCCGATGGCAGGTCTTGTAAAAGATGATAAACATAAAACCTCCCATTTAATTATTGGGGATCCACCGGAACCTGTGATGCTTGAGAGAAATAGCCAAGAATTTTATTTATTGCAGCGTATTCAAGATGAGGTGCATCGATTTGCGATTACATTCCATCGTCAATTACATGGGAAATCTGTCATTCAATCAGCATTGGATGATATTCCAGGAATCGGTGATAAACGGAAAAAGGTATTGTTAAAACATTTTGGTTCATTAAAGAAGATGAAAGAAGCTTCTATAGAGGAATTTGTCGAAGCGGGTATGCCGAAAAATGTCGCGGAGACGATTTATACGTATTTAACAGATAAGAAGACGTTGTAGTTTACAACGTCTTCTGTTTTTTGGTATAATTTCTGAAGATTTAAAATAAACTCATCTGAATGAAAATACAAAAAAGTCAACTAAACTGATATGTCTAGTTGACTGTAGGTAATGCTTACACTTCAATGAGATCTTTTATATCCCATTTTACAAGAAATGTAATAGAGTCAGAACGTTTTTTCTTTTCTTCGTATGACTCTGCAACGACGTTCCGTTGCTTTTGGATTTGTTCAGCGATGAATCCGGCTTCTAGTTGATAAGAAGAATGTCGTTTTTGTTTTTGACGTTCTGCGATGAGTGTGCCTTTAAGTTGGAACTGCATTTCACGACGCTTATGTTCAACAATGCTTAAAGTGCCCCAGCCAGCCTTTTCAAAGAACTGAATGACTTCTTCAATTGTTTCTAGCGGATATTTTCTTGCAAGGTTTCTACCAGACCAGTATAAAATACCATCTAAATCGTTGCCGATTAAATCAGGTAGTAATTCTTCACGTAGCAATTCATAAGCGAAGGCGTTCAATGAAACATCTTCTAAAGATGTTGTATCGATTGTATTTTTACTCACAATATTCCCCTCTTTCTATAGGGATTATTATATAACATTTCACATTTATAAAAACAGATTTTTCTTTAGGAAAATCTGAATATATAAGAAGAAAAAAAGAATTGGCAAATTATATGCAAATTATGTATACGTTTTCTTGACGCTTCGACAAAAATAGGAGTAAAATGAACTTGGTATCAAATTATGCTGAAATATTTCGAATAATTTTTTCAGTTTTTCTTATGCCAATAGTGAAAAAACATTATTGTCATAAACTAATCTGAAAACAGCAGTCAAACATTCAAGGGGGGTAATGGGGACATGAAAGGCCGCGAGTATACGTTTCGTAAGTGGCACTCATTAATGGGGGTCATCCCGGTTGGTGTCTTTTTGACGCAACATTTAATTGTAAACAACTTTGCAACACGAGGAGCAGAGGCTTTTAACAAAGCTGCAGGCTTTATGGAGCTCCTTCCATTCCGGTATGCGCTAGAAATTTTCATCATCTTTTTACCGATACTGTACCATGCTATATATGGCTTATATATTGCATTTACAGCTAAGAACAATGCGGTTTCTTACGGTTATTTCCGTAACTGGATGTTCGTTTTCCAAAGAATTTCAGGTATCGTTACGCTGATCTTCATTTCTTGGCATGTCTGGGAAACTCGTATTCAAGCAATGTTAGGTAAAGAGGTAAACTATGATATGATGGCAGATATTTTAAATAATCCAGCTATGTTTGCATTCTACTTAGTTGGTGTTGTTTCAACAATTTTCCACTTTGCAAATGGACTATGGACATTCTGCATCAGCTGGGGAATTACAGTATCTCCACGTTCACAAAGAATCTCTACTTATGTAACATTAGCTATTTTCTTAGGTTTATCTTATGTAGGTGTGAGTGCATTATTAGCGTTCATCGATCCACAGCTAGCAAACCAGTAAGGAGTGGGAGAGCATGAAAGGGAAACTTATAGTAGTCGGCGGTGGCTTGGCTGGCTTAATGGCAACGATTAAAGCGGCAGAAGCAGGAGTAAATGTTGAACTGTTTTCTTTAGTACCAGTAAAACGTTCACATTCTGTATGTGCTCAGGGCGGAATTAACGGTGCCGTAAATACGAAAGGTGAAGGGGATTCTCCATGGATCCACTTTGACGATACAATTTATGGTGGGGACTTCTTAGCGAACCAACCACCAGTTAAAGCAATGTGTGAAGCAGCACCTGGTATCATTCATTTAATGGACCGTATGGGTGTTATGTTCAACCGTACGGAAGAAGGACTTCTTGATTTCCGTCGATTTGGTGGAACGCAACATCACCGTACAGCATTTGCTGGTGCAACAACTGGACAGCAATTACTTTACGCATTAGATGAACAAGTACGTCGTCACGAAGTAGCAGGACTTGTAACGAAATATGAAGGTTGGGATTTCTTACGAGCTGTTGTTGATGATGAAGGTGTGTGCCGAGGAATCGTTGCACAAGACTTACAAACTATGGAGATTAGAAGTTTCGGAGCAGATGCCGTAATTATGGCAACAGGGGGCCCTGGTATCATTTTCGGAAAATCAACAAACTCCATTATCAATACAGGTACAGCAGCTTCTGCTGTATATCAACAAGGCGCATATTATGCAAACGGTGAGTTCATTCAAATTCACCCAACGGCAATTCCTGGAGACGATAAATTACGTCTTATGAGTGAATCTGCACGTGGTGAAGGTGGACGTGTTTGGACATATAAAGATGGTAAACCATGGTACTTCTTAGAAGAAAAATATCCGGCTTACGGAAACCTTGTACCTCGTGACATCGCGACGCGTGAAATCTTTGATGTTTGCGTAGAGCAAAAACTAGGTATTAACGGTGAAAACATGGTGTACTTAGATCTTTCTCATAAAGATCCAAAAGAACTAGATATTAAACTAGGTGGAATTATTGAAATCTATGAGAAATTTACAGGGGATGATCCTCGTAAACTACCGATGAAAATCTTCCCAGCTGTTCACTATTCAATGGGCGGACTATGGGTTGATTATAAACAGATGACAAATATTCCAGGTTTATTTGCAGCAGGTGAGTGTGATTATTCTATGCACGGTGGTAACCGTCTTGGTGCGAACTCACTATTATCAGCAATTTATGGTGGTATGGTAGCAGGACCAAACGCAATTGAATATATGAAAGGTCTTTCTAAGTCATCTGATGCTGTTTCATCTACTGTATATGAGCAAAATGAATTAATCGAAACAGAGAAATTTAACAATATTTTAACGATGGATGGTAACGAAAATGCGTATGTTCTTCATAAAGAGCTTGGAGAATGGATGACAGATAACGTTACAGTAGTTCGTGAAAATAAAAAATTATTAGAAACAGATGCGAAAATTGAAGAATTAATGGCTCGTTACAAACGTATTAACATTAACGATACAGCAAGATGGAGTAACCAAGGTGCTTCATTTACACGCCAACTTGCAAATATGTTTGAGTTAGCACGTGTTATTACAATTGGCGCATATAACCGTAATGAGAGCCGTGGGGCGCATTACAAACCTGAATTCCCAAATCGTGATGATGCAAACTTCTTAAAAACTACGATGGCAAAATTTGAGGGAGAAGGAAATGCACCAGCATTCCATTACGAAGACGTTGATATTTCATTAATTAAACCGCGTAAACGTGATTATTCTTCAAAACACGATGTAGCTGCTAAGGGTGAAGAGAAGGGGGATAAACAACATGTCTGAGAAAACAATCCGCCTCATCATTACGAGACAAGACGGGCCAGATGCGCAAGCGTTTGACCAAGAGTTTGAAATTCCATATCGTCCGAATATGAATATTATCTCAGCACTTATGGAAATCCGTCGTAATCCCGTTGATTCAAAAGGGAACCAAACAACTCCGATTGCATGGGATATGAACTGCTTAGAGGAAGTATGTGGTGCATGTTCGATGGTGATTAACGGAAAACCACGTCAATCATGTACGGCACTTATCGATCAATTAGAGCAACCAATTCGCTTAAAACCGATGAAGACATTCCCGGTTGTACGTGACTTGCAAGTTGATCGTAGTCGCATGTTTAATGCTCTAAAACGCGTTAAAGCGTGGATTCCAATTGATGGTACGTATGACCTAGGTCCAGGACCAAGAATGCCTGAGAAAAAGCGTCAATGGGCTTATGAGCTTTCAAAATGCATGACATGTGGTGTTTGCTTAGAATCATGTCCAAACGTAAACAGTAAGTCTGACTTTATTGGACCAGCACCGTTATCACAAGCTCGCTTATTCAACTCACATCCAACGGGTGAAATGCATAAAGCAGATCGCTTACGTGCAATTATGGGAGATGGAGGACTAGCAAACTGTGGTAACTCGCAAAACTGTGTGCAATCATGTCCGAAGGGAATTCCTTTAACAACTTCAATTGCGGCATTAAACCGTGATACAACAATTCAATCGTTCAAAGATTTCTTTGGTAGCGATAATAACTATTAATAAATATTGCCTCTTCATATCGAAGAGGCAATATTTATAACTATATTTTTCTGTTTATTCTGTTTATTCTGTTTATTCTGTTTATTTTAAGGTGAAAAGGAGAGATAACAATGAAGAGGATTTCTTATATTGAAGACTTTGAGCAATGGGAAAGTGGTTTTTCGTTTTACAACCCTGTAAAGGTTCGTTTTGGTGAAGTAGATATGTTTGGACATGTAAATAATGTCGTTGCTTTTACTTATTTTGAAGAAGCTCGTATTGCGTTGTTTAAAGAACTTGGATTTATGCAAGAGTGGACACATGCATCATCAGAAACGATGATCGTTGTTGCGGATTTACAATGTAATTTTATTAAGCAAATATATTTTGATGAACAGTTGAAGGTGTATGTAAAAGCAGGGTCGGTTGGGAATTCTTCTTTAGATTTACATTATATGGTGAAGAATGAAGCAGGAGAGGTTTGTTTAGTAGGTCGTGGAATGATGGTTCAAGCGTCGAAAAAAACAGGAAGAGGCGAACCATGGCCTGAAGAATGGAAGAAGAAATTACTACAATAATAGAGTGAAAGAAAAATAAGAGAGCAATTTGCTCTCTTATTTTTTGTCTTCCATCGCTTCTTCTAATGTTAAGTGATGTTTATATAGGTATGTAGCGTATGGATTACCAACGTAGCGTAAGTGCCATGGTTCATATGCATATTCTGTTGTATCTGTTTTATCTTCTAAGTAACGAATGACAAAGCCGAATTCATGAGCGTGTTCTGCGACCCATTTTCCTTCTGCTGTCTCCCCGAAGATAGGCTCTAATTGAAATTTAGCTGATTTTGAACTAATATCCATTGCTAAACCCGTTTGGTGTTCACTTGTACCAGGAATTGCGCTTACCGAATTAGCTTCGGCTTTTCCTTGGCGTCTAACGTATGTATCATGCAACGATTTTTGGCGTTTGTATGAACGATAACCAGATACAGCTGTAAGATCAAGCCCTTCTTTTTTCGCAGCTTTAAACATGTTTTCAAGTGCCTCTGCAGCATCTTTTCGCAGCAATGTTTTTTCTTTATCTTTTGGACTAATAAATGGTACATTTGGTCTCGTTAAGTCTTCAGGAATGTATCCATCTGGTAGTTTTCGATGTTTATTAATTAAGACAAGATTAGATTTGGGATTTGTTACAACTGAAAAGTCATTGTCTATTTTCTTTGCATTATGATCAGCTTTTGGAAAAGCAGGAATCTCTTCTTTTTTATGGTTATTATGCTTTTGACTTTCGACAGCTTTTGCTTCATTATGTAGTGGTGTTTTAGAACCAAAATAAGCGAAAGATGTGATCCCGATTACAATAGTAGTGGCAGAAATAATTATTATCTTTTTCATGATGCCTTGTAATCACAGTCCCTTCTTCATAAAATGTGTATTGTTTTTTTTTTTTTTATTATAAATCTAGTTTGTTGGAAAAGGAATATAAGAGTCATAACGTAATAGAAATGCAAAGAAAATGTCAGAAAATGTGTGAATTTGTAGTATTTTTTTATATAATTCATTTCTTATCTTTCATGATTTGCATTTTTTATGTAATATATATACATAAGAAGATGTAGCGATTATCGAGAATAAAGAACTTCTTGTATAGACTAGGAGTGAATGGGAATGGATTTTGCAACAATTATTGGACTTATTTTAGGATTTGTAGCAGTGGTAGTAGGGATGGTCGTCAAGGGCGCTGACATAACAGCCTTATTAAATCCTGCCGCAGCATTAATTATTTTTATCGGTACATTTGCTGCAGTATGTATTGCATTTCCGATGAATCAACTAAAAAGGGTTCCAAAACTATTTAAAGTTCTTTTTGGTTCAAATAAAAAGGATTTAAGTTATGAACAGTTGCTAGAATTATTTGTTCATTGGACATCTGAAAGTAGAAAATACGGTATTTTGTCTTTAGAGCAACAATTAGACAAAATTCAAGATGAATTTCTTTTGCGCGGTATGAAATTTGTGATTGATGGCGTATCCGCAGAAGATTTGGAGCAGATTTTGGAATCTGAATTAGAGGCAATTGAAGAAAGACATGCAAAGGGAGCTGCTATTTTTTCACAAGCTGGTACGTATGCACCGACATTAGGAGTTTTAGGTGCTGTTATCGGTCTTGTAGCTGCGCTTGGTAACTTAACTGATATTGAAAAGTTAGGTCATGCTATTTCGGGTGCGTTTATTGCAACGATTTTTGGTATTTTTTCAGGTTATGTATTATGGCATCCATTTGCAAATAAGTTAAAGCAAAAATCTTCAGCTGAAATTGAGAAAAAACGTTTAATCATTGATTGTTTATTAATGTTACAAGAAGGTACATATCCGTTTATTATGAAGAACCGCATTTTAGGTGCACTTTCTGCAACTGAGCGTAAAAAGCTAGAAAAAGGAGCAGAAAAAAATGCGGAGTAAGAAAAATAGAAGAGGCAAAAAGAAAAAACATGATGAGCATATCGATGAAACATGGTTAATCCCATATTCTGATATGTTAACGTTGTTATTTGCATTGTTTATCGTTTTATTCGCAATGAGTAGTATAGATGCTGCGAAGTTTAAACAGATGGCAGTTGCTTTTCGAAGTGAATTAGCTGGGGGAACAGGTAACAAAGAATTTTTAAGTGATCAAAAGCCAAATGATGAAAAAGAATTATCAGCAAGTAGCCTTGAGGCAGAACAAACAAAAAAACAAGAAGAAGCTAGAGCTAAAGAAAAAAAAGAGATGGATGAATTGAAAGCATTACAAAAAAAGATTGATCAATATATTAATGAAAAACAATTATCCTCTTCTTTTCAAACTAAATTAACTGAAAAGGGATTAATGGTGACAATATTAGAAAATATACTGTTTGATTCGGGGAAAGCAGATGTGAAATTAGAATCTTTAGGGATTGCAAAAGAGATGTCTAGCTTACTTGTTTCAGCGTCACCTCGTGAAATTACAGTATCGGGTCATACGGATAATGTCCCTATTGCCAATGCGCAGTTTGCGTCGAATTGGGAATTAAGTACGCAGCGGGCAGTTAATTTTATGCAAGTATTACTGCAAAATAAAGAATTACAACCAGAAAAATTTAGTGCGATTGGATACGGAGAATACCGTTCAATTGCTCCAAACGATACACAAGAAGGAAAGGCAAAGAATAGACGTGTGGAAGTATTTATCTTGCCTTTAACAGAGAAAGTAAAATAAAAGAGGATGGCGAATGCCATCCTCTTTTATTTTACTTCAAATGATTTTAAGTTGTCGCGACGGATTTTATCTTTTTCTGCATCTGATTTTTTGAAATCATAATCATATAAAGCGCCTTCCCAATCGCCATACATTGGATTCGGGAAAATAATGAATTTCTCACCAAATTGTGCTTTTGAATCTGCTACTGTTTGGTTACGATCTTTTACAGATTTTCCATCAAAACCTGTGAAATCAGATAAGTTATCACCGAAGAATAAGACAATATCATGAGTTTGAGAAACGAGTTCACGGCGTTTCTCTTTTCCTTTTTCTTTCGGATCTTGTAGTAATATATGTTCTTTCGTTGCTTGAGGAGCACCTACACGCTCAAGATTTTTAATTGTCGCATCTAGTTGATTCGTTTTACGATTTGAGATGTAGTAAATATCTACACCTTTAGACTCTGTATATTTTAAGAAATCAATTGCGCCTGGAAGGGCTTCAGCCTCAGCTTTGTTAATCCAATCATCCCATTTGTAAGGATAGCCTTTGCCTGTTTTTACGCTCATTGCTTGATGAGGACTGTTATCTAAAACAGTTTCGTCTAAATCAAGCACGATAGCAGGTTTTTTCTCTGTCCCTTTTGCAAGAATTGCATCAAGCTTTAATTGACCAATGTTGTACCCTTGGTAGTAAAGTGCTTTCGTTTCACCGGCTGTTTGATACCATAAATCAGCCATTAATTGTTGTTCTGTTAATTTTACTTTCTCTTCTTTTGCCACTGTTTTCTCTGGTGTTCCTGAACATGCTACAAGTGATGTAGATAGAACCGCTACAGATAATAAAGTGGTAATGCCCCTCTTCATCTTCATATGTATCCTCCTTGATGTTAGAAAATCATTTTATATTATATATTAAAATATAATATTTTTATATGAACATTTGCATATTGTCTTTTGTATATATAGTAGTATGTCCTATATTAGAAAGATGAGCAAAATAATAATAGTTGTTTTGACAATTTTTATTGTCGTAATGACAATTATAATTGACAAAAAGAACTTTGTTATTTACAATTTTAACTAAATAGAACAAATGATGGATTAATGACGATGTTTACATATAAGAGGATGAAGCGCGGTGCTATATTTTGTCTTGAATAAACATAGTCTTTGAAAGAGAGTACGAATGATACTAAAGGGGAGGCTTTATACTTGAGTTTACAAATTCAAAACTTAACGAAACAATTTGGGGAATCAAAAGCAGTTAACGGTTTGCAAATTTCGTTACCAAAAGGTGAAGTACTAGGGTTACTTGGACGAAATGGTGCAGGGAAAACAACAACAATCAAAATGCTTCTCGGATTATTAACGCCTAATGAAGGTTCGATTACATGGGATGGAAAAGCATTTGGAAATAGTGGTGTAACAATTGGGTATTTACCAGAAGAAAGAGGTTTATATACAAAAAGTAGAGTAATAGATCAGCTGCGATATTTTGGTAGATTAGAAGGAATGTCGAAGAAAGAAGTGGATCACGCTATTGATCACTGGTTAGAGCGTTTAGCGATACCAGAATATAAATTTAAAACGGCTGGAGAGCTTTCAAAAGGGAATCAGCAAAAAATCCAATTAATTGCTGCTCTTCTTCATAATCCGGAACTTCTCATTTTAGATGAACCATTCAGCGGCCTCGATCCAGTTAATGCTGGGATGTTAGCTAGTATTATTGAAGAACAAGTACAGAGCGGAAAGACGATTATTTTATCAAGTCATCGTATGGAACAAGTAGAGGCTTTTTGCCAACATGTATGTATTTTGAAAAAAGGTGAAGCAGTCGTAAAAGGACAGCTAAGTGATATTAAGAAAGAATACGGTTTCCGTAATTTAACGATTGAAGATACAGTAGAGAATGAAAAGGGATTAGAAGCTATACATGTATCGTATGAAAAACAACAAGGCCTTCTTTATGTGAAAGTACAAGACGATGCGGAAGCTCTCAAGATTTTGCAACAGTTGCAAGAGCAAGGTGTTAGCTTACGACAATTCAAAATGTTAGAGCCGACGTTAAACGAAATCTTTGTAGAGAGGGCGAAATAACGATGCGTAAATTTTCTCACGTATTTTCATTTTATTTTAGGGAAGCATTTTTATCTAAAAAATCATTAATTACGAGTGCGATTTTATTTTTAGTTGTGTTTGGGATTTTTGCATTTAATCATTTTACTTCAGGCGATGATAAAAATAAGGATAAAGATAAAATTGCAGTTGTAGTAGAGAGTTCCACATATAAAGTACAAAAAGATGAGCTAAATAAGCTATTGCCATCAGCAAAAATAACAATTGGTTCAAAGGATGATTTTGATAAACTGCATAAGCAAGTAGAAGAAGGCGATTTAGATGGTCTATTCCATGTGACGGAAAAGGATGGGGCTCCATCGATTACATATATGTATAATGGATTTCCAAGCCAAGCAACTTCTGCAATTATGGCAGGATATTTAAAGCAACAATATACGATGGTGACGATTGCCAAAAATAATGTTTCAACAGAAATTGCACAGCAATTACAAACAGAAATTCAAGTAAAGCAAGAAGCGATAAAAGATCGTACATCTTCTTTCGGAATTGCCTATTTCTTTACATTTGCTTTATATATGTTTATTGTAGCGTTCGGAAATACAATCGCAATGAATATTGCATCTGAAAAGGCGTCACGTGTAATGGAAGTAATGCTTCCGAAAGTGAAGCCTCTTACGATGATGTATGCGAAAATTTTAGCGGTTGTTTCAACGGCGTTATTGCAACTTGTCATATTGGCGTGTGGTTATCTTATTCCATATTTGTTAGGTTGGATCGATTTAGAAAGTGCCTCACTATTTGGTATTCCAATTGACTTTACGAAATTAGATGCAAAGGTTATCAGCATGTTTCTTGTTTATTTCATTACGGGATATTTACTTTATGCGATGATGTATGCTGCTGCTGGAGCTGTCGTGTCTAAGACGGAGGATTTACAAGCTGTATCTTTCCCGGTAATGATTTTAATTATGGCTGCATTCTTTATTAGTATTAAATCATTAAGTGATCCGAATAGTACTATCGTCGTTGTAAGTTCTTACATTCCATTCTTTACACCGATGGTTACCTTCTCACGTATTGTAGCTGGTGAAGCAGGTATGCTAGAAATTACGATAACATTAGCAGTCTTATTGGCGACAATTGCGGTATTAAATGCTGTTACAAGCCGCATTTACGTAAACGGCGTAATGAATTACTCAGATAAAGTGAAATTTAAAGATTTAGCGAAATTTATAAAGCGTCAATAATGAGAGAAAAGCATGATTTCCTATTGAAATCATGCTTTTTCTTTATGTATAAATTAAAAATAGTATATAATGATAAGAGTCGTCTTTTAATAGAATGAATAAAAAGGAGGGTGTGCAGATGGGGATTAGTAGTCGTTTTACAGTAGGTGTTCATATGCTGACATTACTTGCGATAGATCGAAACTCTCGCTGTACCTCTGAATGGATTGCCGGTAGTGTGAATACAAATCCAGTTGTGATTCGTCGCATTACAGGAATGTTGAAGAGAGCAGGACTTGTTGATGTACAAGCTGGTAAAGGTGGTACGACACTTGCTCGAGATTTAGAAGAAATTACATTACTTGATGTATATAAAGCAGTGGAAGTTGTAGAAGAAGGACAGCTATTTTCCTTCCATGAAAATCCCAACATTGAATGTCCAGTAGGAGCTAATATTCAATCAGTATTAGAAATTATTTTAATGCAAGCGCAAGAAGCGATGGAAAACGTACTTGCAAATGTAACGGTAGATCAATTAGTTACAAATTTAAAGTCTAAAATGAAAGAATAAAAAAAGCGAGCTTCCTCATAATGAGGGCTCGCCTTTTTTTATTCAGAAATATTGAAAATTCTATTTTTCAGTATTTAAAATGAATTTACCTACGATAGCTGCGAAGATACCACCAAGAATTGGTGCTACGATGAATACCCATAGTTGAGAAAGTGCTTCTCCACCAACAAATAAAGCTGGTGCGATACTACGAGCTGGGTTAACAGATGTTCCAGTTAACGGAATTCCTAATAAGTGAATTAAAACTAATGTGAAACCAATTACTAGTCCAGCTAAAGAAGAACTTCCTTTTTTACCTGTTACAGCAACGATAACTAAAATAAATACGAAAGTTAAAATGAACTCAACTAAAAATGCTCCAGATAAACCAAGAGTTCCGAAACCATTTTGTCCTAAATTATCTAAAGGTGTTTTAGCAGATTTTAAAATTGTTACTAACGTTGCAGTTCCTAATAAACCACCTAAAATTTGAGCTAATACATAATAACAAAGTTCCATAGCGTTCATTCGTTTGTTGATGAACATAGCTACTGATACTGCTGGGTTAATATGACATCCAGAAATTGTTCCGATGCTATATGCCATAGCTACAATAGATAAGCCGAAAGCCATGGCGATTCCTAATGTTCCAATTCCTTCAATTCCGCCGCCAGTTACAGCCACTCCAGTTCCGAATAATACAAGTACAAATGTACCAATAAATTCAGCGATTGCTTTTTTTAACATAATTTACCTCCTATTAATGCGCATGAAACGTATTATAACATAAGTTTTAGTATAAGCAGCCAATGAAATACTATTCTGATAAGGCGAAATAGGGGGACAATAAAAAAGAGTATGGTTCATCTCTATAGAACCATACCCTTTTTTATGCCGATTTTTTCTGTTTAACGACTGGAACAGAACGGTTTAAAATACTATTTGCAACCATTCCTAACATGATAATAATCATTCCGATGAGAGAAAGTCCTCCAGGGAGTGAACCATTTAAGAAAATGATTTCTCCAAGTACGGTAAAGACCATCGTTCCAGCTTGTGTTGCTTCAACAGCTCCAAGTAGAGCGAGGTTATCTTTTGCTAAGTCAGTAGCAAAGAAAAATGTCATCGTTGCAATAACGCCGGAACATAATGCTAACAAAAATCCTTGAAGCATTTGGTTGGATGTTGGAATGCCAGTAGTAGAAAATCCGTATATACCAAGCAAGATTGTTATAGGAAGACTTCCAATTGCCATTCCTAATACACGTTGGAACGTATCAAGGCGTCCATCAACAAGCTCCATCATTTTTCGGTTACCGAACGGATATAAGAAAGCGGCTAATACGACAGGTAAAAAACCTGAAATGAACTGAGTCATTGTAATATGGCCTGCGGCAGTTGCTTGCATACAAATTACACCAAGTAAAATAAATAATGCAACATATAAGCTACGAAGTGGAATTTTTCCACGTACAAGTTTCGTACCTGATTTTGTTTCTATTTTCACGAAAAATAGTGGTGATAGTAGTAAACCAGCTAAAATCGTAACTTGCCAAGTTCCAGCAACGAGCCAAGCTGGAGAAAAGACAGCTGCGAAACTTAATAAAGAATAAAAACCAATACCGGCAACAGAACCCCATCCGATCCATGCTAATGGATATTTTTTTAACTCTTCCCATAATCCCCTAAAGTTTTTGCGAAATAAAACGATAAGGAATAAAATAGGAAGAGCAAATAAAAAACGGAAGGAAGCTGTCCAAGCCCAGCTCGTTCCAGATACATTCATTGCTCTATTAATAATAAAGGTTGCAGAAAAAAAGGCCGATGATAAAAGACCTAATAAAATTGCGCGCATGAAGTATAACACTCCTTTCGAAAATAAATAATTATGTATATTATGATATACTTTTAATTATTAAAAGTAAACTATTTTATACTTTAAGGTGGTTTTATATATGAAAGAAAATGAAGATATGCAAACGAAAGAAGTCATTCAACAAGTTGGACAGTTATTGAGACAAATTCGAAATGAACAGAAATTAAGTTTAGAAGAATTAGCTCATAAAACAGGAGTTAGTAAATTAACATTAGGAAAGATCGAAAGAGGGGAAACAAATCCGACACTAGCTGTCATTTGGAAAATAACGAAAGGGTTATCAATTCCTTTATCCAGATTAATGGTTGTTGGAGAACCTGTAGCTGTTGCGCGCTGTGGAGAAGGATTTGCAGTAGATGAAGGACAAGCGTGGCATTTAGAAACGATGTTCCGTTATACGAAAGAAACAGGGATGGAAATGCACCGCGCTTGTTTACGATCAAATAGTATATATGAGCCAGAAGCTCATCATGAAGGTGCGATTGAGCTTGTAACGGTAATGAAAGGGAAAGTGTCTATTCAAGTGGAGAATGATGTATACGAATTAAATGAGTTTGATTCCATTCAATTTGAAGCGAATAAGAAGCATATTTATAAAAATGAAGAAGAAGAAGTAGCGGTATTACATTTAACGATGAAATATTCTTCATGAAAAAATCACCTATAGGATTCTATAGGTGATTTGCTCTTCTTAAGTATGTGAAATAATGCCGTTAGTACGAACGTGGCATAAGTAATAAACAAATGAAATAAACTAAAAATCCTGTCCCAAAACATAAAACAGCAATAACCCAAATGATACGAATAAGAGTAGAGCTAATATCAAAATATTCTCCTAAACCACCACATATACCAAATAGCATTTTATCAGTTTCGGATTTACATAACTTTTTTGACATATTCCAATCAACTCCTTTTTATATCAAACTGCATACTTTTATTCTATATGGAAATTTATGAGAAGACTATGGGGTTGTATTACATTTTTTTGTGAGAAGTGATCGTATTAATTATCTTAATTTTCAGTGGATATTAAACTTGTAGTTATGAGGTGATTTTTAATAAAGGGTGGGCAAATAGAGATGACAGTATATTGGTTGACTAACGTAATGCTTGAATCAGGATATACATATGAAGAAGAGAGAATTTCACAAACAGAAACAGAATTATGCAGTTTACTTATTGAAGATGGTCGAATTAAAAAAATTATAAAAGGGATTGTTCAAGAGGAAGATATAGTAACTTTTGATGCTAAGAACTTATTAATGTTGCCAGCTTTCAAAGAGATGCACATTCACATTGATAAAACATATTATAGTGGCCCATGGAAAGCTTGTATGCCAGCAGAAAGTATTTTTACACGTTTTAATGAAGAAGAAAAAATTTTACCAAAGCAATTAGCGACTGCCCAAAATAGAGCGGAAAATATGCTAGAGTTACTACTGCAAAATGGTGCAACGAATATTAGAACGCATTGTAATGTCGATCCGATTATTGGGCTTGGTAATCTGGAGGCGACGTTAGCGGCATTAGAAACATATAAAAATCGAGTGTCTAGTAGAATTGTTGCGTTTCCGCAACATGGATTATTGCGCAGTAATTCTGTACAACTCGTGAAAGATGCGATGCGTATGGGTGCTCATCTAGTCGGAGGAGTAGATCCAGCTACAGTGGATAATGACATCGAAAAGTCATTACATACAATTATGGATATCGCAGTAGAATTTAATGCGGATGTTGATATTCATTTGCACGATGCGAATAATCTTGGAACGTTTACGATGAAGAGATTGGCAAGTTTAACAGAAGAAGCAGGATGGCAAGGCCGTGTAACGATTAGTCATGCACTTGGACTTGGTGGTGTTACTGATAAAGAGGCTGAAGAAGTGGCAGAAAGACTCGCAAATGTAAATATTGATATTACTTCAACAGTGCCAATTGGTAAACAAGTAATCCCAATTCCGTTATTAGATAAAAAAGGTGTTAAGGTTGCATTAGGCAATGATAGCATTACAGATCATTGGTCACCGTTTGGAACAGGTGATATGCTTCAAAAGGCGAATCGATTAGCAGAGCGTTTTGGGTGGAGTGACGAAAGGTCTTTAGGAAAAGCACTCCGCTTTATTACAGGAGGAAAAGAAACGTTAAATAATGAAGGGAAGCGAGTATGGCCGAATGTAGGGGATGAAGCGAGCTTTGTTTTGACGAATGCGACATGCGCTGCTGAAGCAGTAGCGCGTCAAACAGAAAAACGTTTAGTCGTGTATAAAGGAAATATTGTTGTTGGAAGTTTAAATGAGGTGGAATTAAATAATCTTGTGTAGAAGAATCGTTTAAATATTTTGAGGAGGGTTCTAATGGTGAGTATAGAACTCTTCTTTTTTATTCTTACAATATATTTTTATAGGAAAGCTAGAAGGGATGAAAAAATTGGACAATCAACATAACCAAAATCATATTATGGGAACTTTGCAATGGTTTATATTTTTATTAGCAAATTCAATCGCACTACCAATTGTCGTTGGCGGATTATTTCATCTTACGACGGAAGAAATATTTTATTTAATGCAGCGTACGTTTTTTGTAGTTGGTATATCTTCTTTTTTACAAGGGTGGCTTGGGCATAGACTGCCAATTGCGGATGGGCCGGCTGGATCTTGGGTTGGTGTATTTACCGTACTTGCTTATGCAACGGCCGGACAGGATCAATTACATAGTACACTGCAAATTTTAGAATTAGGAATGATAATCTCCGGTGTTATTTTAATAGGATTAGGAGTAACTGGTTTTATAGGACGTATTTTATTTTTATTTACGCCGCTTGTGACAGGGACGTTTTTACTTTTATTATGTTTACAATTAAGTGGTGTATTTTTAAAAGGAATGTTAGGAATTACAGCTACTATTTCTCAAATCGACGGATTTACAGCAATGATCGCGTTTAGTATATTTCTGTTCGTTATTATACTATCTAATTTTGGAAAAGGCTTTGTCAAAAGTTATGCAGTTTTAATAGGATTAATTAGTGGGTGGATTATTTTTCTCATTGCAGGAAAAGTGACAATCCCATCTCAAGTAACTCATTTTGTGCAACTTCCACATATATTTGCTTGGGGACTTCCAAAATGGAATACAGGTATGGCTGTATCAAGTTTCGTTATGGTATGTATTTTAGTTTCGAATACGGTGGCAGCTATTATAGCAATTAATCAAGCAACTATTCATAAAGCGACTATTGAACAAAAACAGTTGAAAGATGGAACATGGGTTGGGGGGATTTCACATCTCATCTCTTCTGTATTTTCAACTGTAGGTGTCGTTCCGTTACCAGCAACGGCAGGATTTATACGTTTAACAAAACAAAAGTATATACGATCGTTCTTAATGGCATGTGCATTACTAGTCGTAATGTCTCTTTTTCCAAGTATTATTCGTTACTTAGCATCTTTACCATCAGCTGTTGCATCGGCTGTTTTAATGGCTTCGTTCATACAGTTAATTGGAATTGGATTTAATAATATAAAACAAGTGCCGATGAGTGAAAGGAATGTAACGATCTTAGGCGTTGCAGTATTATTTGGCAGCGGCGTAATGTTTTTACCGTCCGGAGCACTCCAATCCTTGCCGTCTATTATGCAATATATATTCGGTAATGGTTTATTTGTAGGTACGGTTGTAAGTATATTGCTAGAACAAATATGGCGCGTTGGAAAGTAAGTGGATAAAAAGAGTGTACGCACTGTATAAAAGTCTAAAATAACATAGGAAATAAAGCCCATTTTTATTCACCACCTGCACATTTCGTTCATACAATATCTTGACTAAATAAACACCCAACTTACACATACACAGCTCTGGCTTAAGCAAGGAGGGTTATACCAGTTGAAGGAAAAAGCGTATCAATCTAAACCTTTACTCACAAAGAGAGAGAGAGAAGTATTTGAATTGCTGGTTCAAGATAAAACAACGAAGGAAATTGCAGGTGAACTTTTTATAAGTGAAAAGACAGTTCGCAACCATATCTCAAACGCAATGCAAAAGCTAGGGGTTAAAGGACGTTCACAAGCAGTTGTGGAGCTTCTTCGTATGGGAGAGCTCGAACTATAAGAAAGCAGCCGACTTTTATACAAAGAGTCGGCTATTTTTTTGTTTGCTTCACTTGCTATATGAATGATAAGAACACTCCATACATAAATAGGTAATAAGGAGGGGATATGTTGAAAAGGATACTGTTAGTTTCAACAAGTGCTCATGATATGAATGGACACCCGACGGGTTTGTGGCTTGAAGAGCTCGCAGCTCCTTATCATGTATTTAAAAAGGCTAAGTTTGATGTTGATATTGTGTCAATAAAAGGCGGGAGAGTGCCTATAGATAGAGTGTCTATTCCGAATGGTATACCTCGCGAATTCAAGCATGTAGCTTCTTTATTACAAAATACGAGGCCGATTTCAAATGTTCATTTCTCGGATTATGATGCGGTTTTATTTGGTGGTGGGCACGGGGCGATTGTAGATTTTCCAGGCAATCCATATGTAGCAAATTTGATTGAGAATATGTATAACAATAACCGGATTGTAGCGGCTGTTTGTCACGGAGTAAGCTCCTTAGTCGGTGTGAAAAATAAGGATAGCTCGTTTTTTGTTGCCGGTAAGCGTATAACAGGTTATACAAACGATGAAGAAAAAGCTGTACATTTAGAAAAGCGCGTTCCGTTTTTGTTAGAAAGTAAGTTGAAAGAAGAAGGAGCTTTGTTTTATGTAGCGCCTAATTTTACGCCGCATGTGGTAGTAGATGGGCATTTAATTACAGGGCAAAATCCACAGTCTAGCGTGGAAATAGGTAAGGTTATAAAAAGGGCTGTAAATAAATTATCGTCATTTTAATTTCTGCTCATTTCTTCTTATTAATGGGAATGTCTTCTTTTCAAAAAAAGATGGAGCAATGAATATGCACTTTATATAGAAGAAACCGACTTTCTTATAGAAGGTCGGTTATTTTTCTATCTTGCAAATTACGAAAAAAAGGAGCAAAATAAAAAAGGTCCTAGTCTATACATGGGCAAATGAAAATTTTCATACAGAAGCATTTGAAGTGAGCGAACTTAAAGTGTGTAAAATATAATGATAAACATAAAAGATGATGAATGAGAAAACGGGTGATGAAGTTGAATAGAGCAATCGGTGTTATCGATTCAGGAGTTGGCGGTTTAACAGTAGCGAAGGAATTAATTCGTCAGTTGCCGAAAGAGCGTATCATATATTTAGGAGATACAGCACGTTGTCCTTATGGTCCACGTTCTCGAGAAGAAGTACGTCAATTTACGTGGGAAATGACGGAGCATTTACTAGATTTAAATATTAAAATGTTAGTTATTGCGTGTAATACAGCAACTGCAGTTGTATTAGAAGAGATGCAAAAACAATTACCAATTCCAGTAGTAGGAGTTATTCACCCAGGATCACGTACAGCTTTAAAAGTGACAAACACGTATCACGTTGGGATTATTGGAACGATTGGAACGGTGAAAAGTGGTGCATACGAAGAGGCGTTAAAGTCTATTAATAACCGTGTTATGGTAGAAAGTTTAGCTTGTCCACCTTTCGTTGAACTTGTAGAGAGTGGGAATTTTGAAAGTGAAATGGCGTATGAAGTTGTAAGAGAAACGCTGCAACCACTGAAAAGTACCGATATTGATACACTTATATTAGGTTGTACACATTATCCGATTTTAGGACCTGTTATTAAAAAAGTAATGGGAGATAAAGTGCAACTAATTAGTTCTGGTGATGAAACAGCACGTGAAGTAAGTACAATCTTATATCATAGTAAAATGTTGAATGAAGGAGAAGAACAAAGCGATCATCTCTTCTTAACAACAGGAAAAATAGGCTTGTTTAAAGAAATTGCATCAAAATGGTTTGGTCAACCGATTGAAAATGTGAAGCATATTCATTTAGAAAAAGAATAATAGTAGAATTTATATAAGTGAGCTCCTGAGAAATCAGGAGCTTTTGTTTTATCTTGCTATTTGCTGGGTAGTAAGACCCCTGCTGATTAAAGTTTCAATTTATAAGAGGCACAGCTTGTTCTAAAACGTGAAACAGCTCGTATACATAATAGTACAAACTTAGATTTTAGGGGGGAATGGCATGCCTAAATCCACTTTTAAATGGGTTGTTGGTGCTACTGTGAGCGCTGTTTTACTAACAGGGTGTGGCTTTATAAATCAAGAGAAAGCAACTGAACAAATTGATCCGCCAAAACAAGTTACGTATACAGAGGGTGGGAAGAAAGAAGTAGCTAAAAAAGATAAGCAAGGGCAAATGGTAAATAGAGAACTATACCTTGTTGATAAAAATGGTTATGTTGTACC
Source organism: Bacillus sp. HMSC036E02 (assembly GCF_001836235.1). NCBI lineage: Bacteria > Bacillati > Bacillota > Bacilli > Caryophanales > Bacillaceae > Bacillus > Bacillus sp. HMSC036E02. The sequence goes on from NZ_KV827829.1 coordinate 27,779, forward strand.
ACAAACGTTAGCTATACCTACTCCGAAAGCAAATGAGACTGTGAAGCAAACGTTAGAATACCTTGTGAAAGATGGACCGGTAACGAATTTATTACCGAATGGGTTTCGTGCAGTCATTCCGGCGAATACAACGATGACCTTAGATTTGAAAAAGGACGGAACGGCAGTTATTGATTTCTCTAAAGAAATGAAAAACTATGCGAAAGAAGAAGAGCGTCAAATCGTTGAATCTATAGCTTGGACGTTGACTCAATTTACAGAGATAAAACAAGTGCAGTTCCAAATAAATGGTGAGAAATTGGCAAAAATGCCGGTTGGTGGTACACCGCTTGGTGAAGGAGTGAGCCGTGCAAATGGTATTAACTTCGATGATGAACAAGTAACAGATGTAACAAATACAAAACCAGTCACACTGTATTTTATGGCGCAAAATAATAATAAACAGCAATACTACGTACCAGTCACACGCCGCGTTGCGGAAGGTAAAGAAAATGACTATGCAGCAATTATAGATGAGCTTGTAAAAGGCCCGATCCATCAATCGCTCCTAAATGATTTTAATCCAGGCGTTAAGCTTATTACGAATCCGAAATTACAAGACGGAAATCTTACATTAAACTTTAATGAAAATATATTTGTAAACCCAGATAAAAATATGATTTCAAATTACGTATTGAAGTCGTTAGTTTTATCTTTAACAGAAAAGAAAGGTGTGAAAAATATTTCTATTGAAGTAAATGGAAAAGCAAATCTTATAGATGAAAAGGGCGGAAAGTTAATAAAACCTGTAGATCGTCCAGAAAACGTGAATACAGGTAGTTTTTAATCGTCAATAATTTGATATACTTAAGTAAGAAAGAGGAATTGCTTTTTGGGTTCCTCTTCTTTTATTGTATACATATCATACATTTAAATTTGGCTATACTAACAAGTAGTTATGAGGAGGTTATTTTTATGCGAGTAGATGGTAGAGAGAAAACAGAATTACGCCATATACATATTCATACGAATTATTTAAAACATCCAGAGGGATCTGTATTAATTGAAGTTGGGGATACAAAGGTGATTTGCTCAGCAACAATTGAAGAGCGTGTCCCGCCATTTATGCGTGGAGAAGGAAAAGGCTGGGTAACAGCTGAATACGCGATGATTCCGCGTGCAACAGAACAACGTACGATTAGGGAGTCAAGCAAAGGGAAAGTAACAGGACGTACAATGGAAATTCAACGTCTAATTGGACGAGCATTACGTGCGGTAGTTGATTTAGAAGCGCTTGGCGAGAGAACAGTTTGGATTGACTGTGATGTCATCCAAGCAGATGGTGGAACGAGAACAGCTTCTATTACAGGTGCATATGTAGCGATGGTATTAGCTTTCGAGAAATTATTACAAGCAGAAAAAGTATCTAAAATTCCAGTAAAAGATTATTTAGCAGCAACGTCAGTAGGAATTGTTGAAGAGCAAGGTGTTGTTTTAGATTTAAACTATGCAGAAGATTCTAAAGCAGACGTTGATATGAACGTGATTATGACTGGAAAAGGCCAGTTTGTTGAGGTGCAAGGAACTGGAGAAGAAGCGACGTTTAGTAGAGCGCAGTTAAATGAACTACTTGATGCTGCGGAACAAGGCATTTTCCAACTGATTGATATGCAAAAAGAAGCTTTAGGTGACATCGTATCTCATATAGAGTAGAGGTGGAAAGTATGAAACAAGTTGTTGTAGCGACAAAAAATATGGGTAAAGTACGTGAGTTTGCTGAGTTATTTGAGAGATTTGATTTAGAAGTGAAATCATTACACGATTTTCCGCATATTGAAGAAGTCGAAGAAACTGGTGAAACATTTGAAGAAAATGCGATCTTAAAAGCGGATAGTTTGAGTAGACAGTTGAATGCAATTGTAATTGCGGATGATTCAGGTCTTATTGTAGATGCGTTAAACGGGAAACCAGGCGTGTATTCAGCTCGTTTTGCTGGAGAGCCGAAAGATGATCAAGCGAATATTGATAAAGTTTTACAAGAATTAAATGAAGTAGCGTTTGAAAAGCGTAAAGCTCGTTTCTATTGTGCATTAGCAGTTGCTTTCCCTGAAGGTGATAAAAAGCCTGTCATTGTAAACGGGACATGTGAAGGATTTATTTTAGAACAACGCCGCGGAGAAAATGGCTTTGGATACGATCCGATTTTTTATGTGGAAGAATATAAAAAATCGATGGCGGAACTAAGTTCAGATGAGAAAAATGCTATTAGCCATCGTGGCCGTGCTCTTCGTAAATTAGAAGAAAAAATCCCGGAATGGTTTTTAGGAGAATAAGGGAGAGAGAATGATGAAAGCTTTAATCGTAAGTGATAGTCATAGCTCTGTGAAGGAATTACAGCAGTTGAAAGAGAAATATGAAGGGAAAGTAGATATCATGATTCATTGCGGTGATTCAGAGCTAACGCTTGCTCATGAAGAACTGCAAGGTTTCCGTGTTGTAAAAGGAAACTGTGATTATGCTAACTTTCAAGATGAAATTGTAACTGATGTAGATGGAATTCGCTTCTTAGTTGTGCATGGACATCGCCATAATGTGAAAATGACATTACAAACGCTAGCGTACCATGCTGAAGAAGTGGGAGCGCAAGTTGCATGCTTTGGACATTCTCACGTATTAGGTGCGGAATTAATCGAGGGCGTTTTATTTATTAATCCAGGCAGTATTTTATTACCACGTCAGCGTGTAGAAAAGACATTTTCTTTATTAGAAATGGATGAAAATCAAATGGAAGTTCGTTTTGAAACGTTAGACGGACAACTAGTTGAACAAGCAGTTTTTAAAAGAGGATAAGAAAATTTATCCTCTTTTAAAAAAGGTGTTGACTTTATGTGTGGTTATACATATAATAAATATTGTCGATAGGGCAACGGCGCTAACGAAGAAAAGAAAATAACATATGCGGGTGTAGTTTAGTGGTAAAACAAGA